>JAFGNI010000700.1 GCA_016927095.1 Anaerolineae bacterium
GAGGAGGCCTGGTATGATCTGCTGCCTATGGCCCGGGCGCTCTACGCTGTGAACGGTGTGCCGTACGCGCTGCCTCTGGGCCTTTCGACTTATCTGGCCTACTACAACGCAGAGTGGTTGGGCGACCTGGGATACGATGCCGCGACCGCCAATTGGGAGGACTTCCGGCGCACGGCGTGCGCTGCGACGGACCCGCTGCGCGGTCGGATCGGCGTGGGTGTTCCGGCGCGGGCTAGCATCCTCCTCGCCTTCCTGGCTGCCAGCGGCTCCGAGGTCGTGGACGCCAATGGCTACTATCAGTTCGCCGATGAGGAGGGCCACGCCGCTGCGGCGCTGCTGCAGTCGGTGATGGCCGGCGAGTGTGGCGAGGTCTACGAGGACTGGGACCGCGGGCTTGCGGAGCTCAGCAAGAGCTCTATGGCGATGATCGTCGAGTCGAGCGAGCGCCTTACGGATATCGAAAACGGCGTCCTTGCCGGTCGCAACTTCCCCTTGGGTCTGGCGCCCCTGCCGGGAATTGAGGGGACAGGCGCCACGCTCTGGTACGGTCCCGGGCTGATGGTCTCCGCCCCCGAGGGGCCGCGGCAGGAGGCGGCGCTCAGAGCGTTCTCTTGGCTATTCTCGGCCGAGGCACAGGCGGTCTGGGGAGAGATCACGGAATACGTCCCGGTGCGCCGTTCCATCGTCGAGGCGGCGCTGGGGGCGGCGGCGGCGGAGCCTATCCTCTCGTCGGAGGCGCAGTTGTGGCAACTGACGCTGGCTGCGGCTGACAGCGGGGACTGGTTCCCGTGGCCGCTGGCTACCAACCGCATCACATGCCGGGCCTCGCTGCTGCGCGGGTTGTTGGCCTTCCAACAAGAGGAAGTAGACACGAACGCCTATATCGACACGGCGGTCACCGCCTGCAACACCGGCGTCGGCTTCCGCCCGATTCCCACGCCTGTGCCGGCGGAGGAAGCTGCCCCGTGAGACGCCAAGATCGTGCCGCCCGCGCCCCAGGTCTTGGCCTTGCCCTCCGGTGTCTGCTGCTTGCCGTAGTCCTGGGTCGTCTGGTTGGAGACCCTGTGCCGGTGCCGGTCCGTGCGCAGGTCAATCCGGCTACGCACCTGCAGGCTCTCATCAACCAGGTCCGGCTGAACGAAGGCCTCGCGCCCCTGGGCCACTCGGCGCTGTTGACACAGGCCGCCCAGCGCCACGCAGATGATCTGGTCACGCTGGGACAGGTCACGCACGAGGGGTCTGACGGATCCGACTACCAGCAACGCATCCGCGAGGCACGTTACCAGGCCTGGAACGACGGGCTCATGGTCAACGAGGTGCTCTGGGCCGGATTAGGCACCGCGGATGATGCCCTGGTCTGGTTCTACACCAACCCCGAATGGGCCACCCTCACCGATGGGCGGTACCGTGAGGCCGGCGTAGGGTATGCCGACGACAACGGCGTCCGCTACTTCGTGGTCACGCTGGGTTCCCGCCCTGGCGTCCTGCCCATCTTCATCAACGATGGCTACAGCACCACCGAGTCGCCGGCGGTCGCGCTGCGGCTGACCAATGAGGAAGCCGTGCCCATGGGGGATGCTGCTTGGATCGGGCAGGCCATCGAGATCCGCACAAACAACGCCCCTGATTTCACCGGGCTCCCGTGGCAGCCCTGGGAGCCACTGGTGCCGTGGGCCCTGCCCTCGGAAGAACCTGGGGAGTACGCCGTCTACGTGGAGTTCCGGGATGGTGCGGACCGGACCGCAATCGCGGAGGACACGATCCGTTTGGTGGCGCCTGGGGAATCCCCGCCGACGCCGACGCCGTTTCTGGCTTTGCCGGAGCGATCCGGTTCACCGGCCGGCGCCACGCCGGAGGCTGAAACGCCCGCTCCCGAGATCCCAGGGGACGGCACAGCCCCGCCGACGGTGCCGCCTGCCACGCTGCCGCCCGACATTGAGATCACCCCCATGCCTGTGGTGCCCGAGGTTGGTGACGAACCCATCACCCCCTATCCGACCTGGACCCCCTTGCCCACGGAGACCCCCGCCGTTTCAGGCGATCCCCAGGCCAATCTCCCGATCGTGCTGGCCTTCCTGCTGCAGGGCGCGGCACTGCTGATCGGCGTCGCCGTCTTCCTCCGCCGGCACTGATGCAGCATTGCCATCTTCTTAACTGATCTGCAACGCAAGTTAACACACGCCTGACACAATTGCTGCTAAACTGATCGTACACACTTTGGAACGTACAGTGGTTTCCTTAGGAGTTTACGATGAAGACGCGACTGTCGGCACACCTTCTACGGCATCTCTTGCTTGTGTCTGTTGTGTGTCTGGGGCTGGCCTTCACGGCAGCCCAGCCGGCCCTGGCAGCTCCGGTGCAATCCACCGTGGTCATTGTGCAGCCTGGGGATACGCTCACGCGTATTGCTTCACAATACGGCCTCAGCGTCAGCCAACTGGCGTCTGCCAACGGTCTGAGGTGGAACTCCTGGCTCTATGCCGGGCAGCGGCTGACCATCCCCGGCAGTAGCTACACCAGCCCATCGCCGGCGCCCAGCGGCAACACCTACGTCGTCCAGCGGGGCGATACCCTGATGAGCATTGCCGCCCGCTACGGCGTCAACGTGAGCCAGCTGGCGTCGCTCAACGGCCTGGCCTGGAACTCCTGGGTCTACGTGGGGCAACGCCTCAGCATCCCGGGCGGGCAGTCGGCCCCCAACCCCTCACCGCCAACGTCGACGGGCGGGACCTACGTCGTCAAGGCCGGGAACACGCTCTTCAGCATCGCCAAGTGGCACGGCACGACGGTCAGCGCGCTGCGCGCCGCTAACGGCCTGAGCTCCGATATCATCTACGTGGGACAGCGCCTGACCATCCCTGGCGGCAGCACCACCCCGGCCCAGCCACCGTCCACGTCGCCCGCACCCGCGCCCACCCCGGCCCCTAATCCTGGGACCGGTGGGAAGTGGATCGATATCAATCTCTCGCAGCAGCGCATCACCGCTTACCAGGGCCAGACCCCGGTCTATTCCGCCATCGTCTCGACCGGGCTGCCGGGCACTCCGACCGTTGTGGGGACCTTCTCCGTCTATGTGAAGTACCGGGCCACGCCGATGAGCGGTCCCGGCTACTACCTCCCTGCCGTGCCGCACACGATGTACTTCTACCGGGGCTACGCCATCCACGGCGCCTACTGGCACAACAACTTCGGGACGCCCATGAGCCATGGCTGTGTCAACCTCTCCCTCCCTGACGCCGAGTGGTTCTACAACTGGACCCCCGTGGGCACCAAAGTCGTGAGCCACTACTAAGCGTCGCCGAGCACACCCGATCCGTTATCCGCCGGCAGAGCGCAAGCTCTGCCGGCGCTGCTGTGCCGGTGGATCGCCCGGTGGCAACTCGCCGTCCCCGTAGGGGCACCCTTTGTGGGTGCCATCTGCCGCGGTCGCCCGCTGCCCGGAGGGCAGGGACAAGCCCTGCCCCTACGAATGTCCGCCGGCCCGCGACCGCGGCGTCAACACGGCAACCAGCCATGTAGGGCGGGTAGCCGACCCGCCCGCGCCCGGGCCATCCTTGCCGCGGACCACATCCCTGCGCACAACGCGCCAGCCGCTTCCCACCGACCCGTTTTTCGCTACACTAGGCGAAATCCGGTGATCGACTGGCCCGGTCTAGTGCTTTCGCTGCGAGCATCCCATGCAATGGTCTAGGAACCTCTTACACTTGGCTGTCCTGACCCTCACCATCCTGTCCTTCACGGGATGTGTGCCGGACCTCGCTACACCTGCTGCCGCCACCGTCACACCCAGCGCCACATCCGAAGCCACGCCCACGCCGGCTGTAGCGCCTACCTGGACCGCGCCGCCGCCGACCCCGGTGCCCACCCAAGAAGCGGCGCCGCCGATCCCCTTGAACGCCGTCAGTCGCCGCCCGCAGATAACCATGGACATCGCCCTTAACCTGCGCGGTCGCCGTCTCGACGTCACCCAGGTCGTGATGACGGCCAACGGCACGTCCGACCCCTGGCAGGAGGTGGTCTTCGCCGTCATGCCCGCCCACCAGCCCGGCGTCCTGGCCCTGGAACTGGTCGAGGTGACGACATACACCGCCGGCACCACCGCAGGCCAGCGGCACATCGTCGCGGGCACCCTTGACGATATGATGCTCCACGTGCCCATGCCCAAGCCCGTGCAGCCTGGCGACGCGGTGATGATCACCTTTGTCTACCATCTTCGAGCGCCCCAGATCGACCAAGCCACGTGGCTCCCCGAGGGCAACCTCGGCGCCGGCGAGCGCGTGCTCCAGGCCGGCGATTGGCACCCGACCCTGGTGCCCTACCGGGACGGTGCCGGATGGCAGACCTGGACCTATCACCCGGTCGGTGACCCCATCGTCTATCCCGTCGCGGACTACGATGTCCAGATCTTCGCCGATCCCGCGGTCGTCATTGCCGCGCCGGGCGAAGTAACGCATGAAGGTGGGGTCCATCGCTACCGTATGCAGGGCGCCCGCTCCTTCGCCTTCCTCGCCAGCCCGGACTACCAGGTGATGGTTGCGGAGGCCGGCGGGCTCCCGCTGCAAGCCTACTACCTGCCCGGACAGGGCGCTGCTGCCGAGGCCGCACTCGAGATCGCAGCGCGCGCCATCCCTCTCTACAAGGAGCTCTACGGGCCCTATCCGGCGGTACAGGGCGAGGGCGCGCCCGCCTTGGTCATCGCGCAGAACACCTATTGGGGCTCGATGGAATATGCCGGGCTCATCAGCCTCAGCGATCGCGTCTTCCAGACCCACACCGACACGCCCAAGAGCCAGCTCGTCTCCTTGACCGCGCACGAGATCGCCCACCAGTGGTGGTACGGCGCCGTGGGCAGCGACCAGGTCCATGCGCCCTGGCTCGACGAGGCCTTCGCCAAGTACAGTGAGCTCCTCTACTACGAGCGCTACCATCCGGAGCTGACCCGCTGGTGGTGGGAGACCCACGTCTACCGCTTCGACCCGAAGGGCACCGTGGACCGCACGATCTACGATTTCCCCTCGACGCCGGTCTACTTCAACCAACTCTACGGGCAGGCGGCGCGCTTCATGGCCGACCTCCGCCGCGACATCGGCGACGATGCCTTCTTCGCCTTCGTCAAGGCCTACCGCGCCGCCGGCGAGAGCCACGCCGCCGGCGTGGGGCGCCTCGCTGACGCCGACCTTTTCTTCACCACCCTCGCCGCCCATACCGACGTCGACCTGTCGCCGCTGCTGGAGCGGTATTTCACGAAGCCAGACTAAACGCAGAGACGCAGAGGATCAGAGACGCAGAGTTTCTCCTCTGTCTTTCTCTGCGCCTCCCCACCTCCGCGTCTCTGCGTTAAAAACGCCTGTATCCCCACCACCCAAGTTGCCAAACGCGTCGAATCCGTATAATGGGGCTAGAGGCTCTACAGCCTACACCTAACGCAATCGACAACGGGCCCCCTCCCACCGCTGGAAGGGGCTCCTGTTGTTGAATCGACGGAGGCGCGAACCACGATGCTGGAGATCGACGGCAGTCACGGGGAGGGCGGCGGGCAGATCCTCCGCTCGGCGCTGGCCCTTGCCGCGGTGACCGGACGTCCCGTCCACCTCACCCGCATCCGCGCCAACCGCTCGAAGCCCGGCCTCCGCCCGCAGCATCTGACTGCCGTTCTGGCGATGGCGGAGGTCTGCGAGGCCGACACCGAGGGGGCCGAACTCGGCAGCCAGGAGCTGACCTTCGCCCCGCAGGCGCAGCCCGCGGCGGGCGACTACCGCTTCGCCGTGGCGGACGCGGCAGCCGGCGGATCTGCCGGCTCGGTGACGCTGATCCTCCAGACGCTGCTCCTGCCTCTGGCCCTCGCGGAAGGCCCATCGGAGGTCACGCTCCTCGGCGGCACCACGGTGCCGATGAGCCCGCCGGCGCTCTACGTCGACAAGGTCCTGTTGCCGACACTCTTCGAGATGGGCCTCCGCGCCTCGGTCGATCACCGGATCTGGGGCTTCTACCCCCGCGGCGACGGCGAGCTGACCGCGTCCATCCGCGGTGGCACGCACCTCCGTGGCTTGGATCTGACCGATCCTGGCGGCTTAGTGCGCGTCGAGGGCACAGCCTTTGCCGCCCGCCTGCCCTCGCACATCCCGCAGCGGATGGCCAACCGGGCGCGCAACATCCTGCATGACCTCGAGATCGCGACGCACATCGTGCCGGAGCACGTTTCCTCGCCCGGTGTGGGCACAGGCCTATTCCTCTGCGCGCGCTACGAGCGGGCGCAGGCCGGCTTCCTCTCACTGGGACGCCTGGGCTTGCCCGCCGAGGAGGTGGCAGAGATCGCATGCCGCGCCTTGGTGGAACACCATCGCACAAGCGCCGCCGCCGACCCGCATTTGGCGGACCAACTGGTGCTGCCTTTCGCGTTGGCAGAGGGCCCGTCCCGCATCACCGTCTCGCGGGTGACGCGCCACCTGCTCACCAGCGTCTGGGTCGCCCAGCAGTTCGGCTTCGACTGGGTGCGCGTCGAGGGCGAAGTCGGCAGGCCGGGTCTGCTGACCGCGGGTGATTGGAACTAACCTTTGCTAGGGAGTTTGTATGCTTGAATTGGTCTTCTTGGGCACGGCAGCCTCGGCGCCCTCCATCCAGCGCGGGTTGCCGGCGCAGGTGCTGCTCTTTCGCGATGAGCGCTTTCTCATCGACTGTGGTGAGGGCACACAGCGCCAGATTCTGCGCAGCGGGCTGGGCTTTCGCCGGCTGAACCGTGTCCTCCTGACCCACGGGCACCTCGATCACATCCTGGGCCTAGGGGGTCTGGTCTCCACCTTCTCGCGCTGGGAGGCGGTCGAGGATGTGGAGATCTACGGCGGGCGCCGGACGCTGGACCGGGTGAACGATCTGATCTTCGGCGTGGTGCTGCGGGGAGCGCGCCCGCCTGTGGGGATTGACCTGGTCGACGTGCAGCCGGGTGTGCTGCTGGAGAGCAGCGACTTCGAGGTCCGCGCCTTCGCCGTCAGCCACCGGGGGCCGGGATCTCTGGGCTACCGCTTCTCCGAGAAGCCCCGCCGGCCCTTCCTTGCGGACCGTGCCGCGGCCCTTGGTGTACCTGCCGGGCCTGTCCGGCGCGACCTCGTCAACGGCGACCCCGTAACGCTGGCGGACGGGAGGGTGATTCAGCCCGACGACGTCCTGGGCCCGCCGCGACCTGGGCTCTCCGTCGCCCTCACCGGCGACATTGGCCGCGTCGACGATATTGTCGACGACGTGGCGAGGGTCGATCTGCTGGTAAGCGAGGCCACTTACCTGGCGCGCGACCGCGACCTGGCCCGGCGCTTCGGGCACATCACCGCCACCGAGGCCGCGTGGCTGGCCCGCGAAGCCGGCGCACGGATGCTGGTGCTCAACCATCTCTCGCAGCGCTACCGCATCCGCAGCATCCTTGACGAAGTGCAGGCCATCTTCGAGCCCGTCGTCGTCGCCCGCGACTTCGATCGCTTCGTCGTCACCCGCGAGAAGATCACGCTGAGCAACCAGCAGCTCGAGGAGGACGAGGAACTCGTCGAGGAAGAGCTCGTCGAGCGGGACGAGTTGTAGGCACCGTATTATCGACCGCGACGACGCCCGTGTGTGGTAGGGCACAGAACGTCAGGCCTCACGAACAGCCCCACAGGACACAACGCCGCCCTGTGGGGCTGTCTCTATCTCATGCTCGGCCCCTTAGGTTAAGGCTGCTCTCCAGTGCCCACAAGGACGGTCGATGCGTTGTCCTCCGCCCTGATGATCTCGACGGGAACCGGTGAGGACGTGGTCGAGGCCGTACTGGGCAGTGTAAACAGCCACTTCGCCGAATCGGCACCGAGGGCGTAGTCGTTGTAGGCTGCGACCCACCACTCATAGGCGGTGCCGGGTGTAAGGTTCGTCAGCACGCGCACAGTGTCGGTCACCCAGCTA
>JAFGNI010000701.1 GCA_016927095.1 Anaerolineae bacterium
CGGGTGGCAATCGCGGTTGACAGGTTGGCGCCGGAATAGGTGCCCTCGTAGACTTTGCCAAAGAGATCGATGACGATGACATCATCCTTGCGCAGCGTCTCGATGACCCACGAGTTCATCGCGCCGATGCGCCCTTCCTGCTCGTGACCGTAGTCCATCAGATAGTCATGGAGGTCGGGGCGGTGAGGAACGAACACGCCGGTCACGGCTCGCCCAACGACCTTGTCGTATGGTCGTAGCGTGGTCCAGTCGCCCTCGAACTGGAAGTGGTAGTCGTGGCGCCAGAGAACGGCCCACGCCTCCTCCATCGTCACGCGCTCCATCCGCCGGATGATGTCGTCTGACACCTTCGGGCGCCCATCCTCAAAGCGCTCGCCCTCCCACAGCGGTGTCAGCTGAATGATGTCCTCACGATTGTTGAATTTCATGCGATTAGCTCCTTCGATGGTGTAAGTACGAGTATCAGAGACTGGAGATGGGTGACCCGTTCCCGGACACCCGTGTCCAGACCGTTGCCCCTAGGCTTGTCCCGATGCCCCGAACAGGTCCGCGTAGTAACCGACACGCTCCTCAAAAGCCTCGGTGGCAACGCGGCTGAAACCCCAATAGGACGCCTCGCCGCCGGTCGCAGCCCCGGACATCGCGGCCCCTGCGGCTCGGAAGAGGTCGGTGGCGACGTTTATCTTCGAGATGCCGTTCTCGATCGTGGCGCGGAACTGCGCGTCCGAGCAGCCCGAGCCGCCGTGCAGCACCAACGGGATATCCACACGCTGCCGGATATCGCGCAGCAGGTCCAGATCGAGCTCCGGATCGCCCGCATAGAGTCCGTGGGCGGTCCCAATGGCGATCGCGAGCATATCGACGCCCGTCTCCGCGACGAAACGCTCAACGGTATCGGGGTCGGTGAACCCCTTACGCAGCGCCCCAAAGCTCTGATAATCGCGCCCGCTGCCCACGTGCCCAAGCTCAGCCTCGACCCAGATGCCGAGGGCGTGACCGGCGCGCACAACCGCCTTGGTCTGCGCGATATTCTCATCAAGCGGAAGACTCGACCCGTCATACATCACGTCGGTAAACCCTGCGGAGATCGCGTGCATCACATTCTCGAAGCTCGAGCCGTGGTCGAGCATCAGCGAGATAGGCACCGACGCCTGCTCAGCGCGGATCCTGACGTAGGCCGCCATAGCGCGCCCATTCGGGCGTTCCAGGGCGCCCGAGTACAGAGCCACCATCGCGGGTGCCCTCCGGGCCTCCAGGGCCCGGATCATCCCCTCGGTGCTCTGGACATCCGACGTGTCAAAGAGCGGCAGCGCATAACCTCCAGCCTGCGCGCGCTTCATTTCCTTCCCGATCGATACGAGTGGCATAAGTGGTGACCTCCAGTGAAATGCAGCAACCTAGCGTCTGAGTGTTGGCAAATCGGCAGGCGTCAGAATCGGAACGCACGGACCTGCGTCCCCTCCAACCTGTTAACCTTAGAACCTCCCTACGCCCGCCAGAAACGCCTGGGTCTCCTCGAAGGTAGGGATGCCGGCGCGGCCGCCCAGGCGCGTGCACTTAATCGCCGAGACTGCCGCAGCGAAGCGGGCGGTCTTCCGCACGTCCCACCCGTGCAGCAGGCCAACGATGTAGGCACCGTGGAAGACGTCCCCGGCGCCGGTGGTGTCAACGACGTCGCAGGCGAAGGCTGCGGTGTGGAAGCGCTCCTCCACGCCGGCAGGGCCACGCGTCACCGTGTAGGCGCCATCCTCGCCCTCCGTCTGCACCACGATGCGCGGGCCGTAGTCGAGCGCCGCCTCGAGCGCCGTCGCGAGATCGGACCTGCCGGTCAGCCCTTGGACGAAGCCAGAGCCGCTGATCAGCACGTCTACGTACCCCACAAGCTCGCGCAGATGCCCACGGACCGCGCCGCTGGTCTTGCTGCCGTCCAGCACCACTGTTTTCCCAGCCGCGCGCATCCACTGTGCCGCCTCCAGCGCGGCAGTACTGTGGTATCCATCCAGGTGCAGGTAGTCCGCAGACGTGATGTACTCCCGGTCCAGCTCCTCGGGCTGGATCTGCGTGTCGCCGGGCCGGGATATCCCTGAGAAGACGCGCTCCCCGGTTTCCGCGTGCACGTGGACAATGACCACCTGGTTCTCCGGCACGTCACGGTACACCAGGTGACTGAGATCGACACCAACCTCACGGAAGGAGCGCATCTTGATCTCGGCAGCAGTGTCGTTGCCCGCTGTGGAGATAAAGCCCACGCGAGCACCAAGCTTCGCCGCTGCGACGATCGCCGTGCCGACCGGCCCGCCGCCTTGGAAACTGAAGTCGCTGATGCGCGTTCCGTGCTCCCAGGTTGGCATGTCTTTCAGACGCAGGAGGACGTCGAGGGTGGCCATGCCGAGGCCGACAATCTGCAGGGGTTCGTCCGTCATGGTGTATTCCGTCACTCCCCAGTAATCTGGTGGTCCCGGCCATGCAACTGCTATTCAGGGCCACAAGTTCCCTACAGTACTCAGACAACAGGCGTTGTCAAGCACGTAAGCTACCCCGTACTCGCGGGCGACAATCGAGCCGGCTGAGAGCTGCACGCCGATCGCCGTGATCACAGCCGCTGCCACTGCGAACCTCCCCGAAAACAATCTGGTAATCTTGTCAGGTGACACGCATAGCGTCCACTGATATGCTTCGGATGGTGAGACAGATATATGCACCCGGTGGGGCAGGGAAAGGTAGCGTTGAGACGATGAATGCACCGGACGGATATAATGCTTTGGCGCCTATCCGTGCTTGGCGCAGTGCGGCCGCCTTCGGCCTACCGGTTGCTGTGCTCGTGCTGGGTCTGATCTATCTCTGGTTTGCCGTGGGCAACCGCGCCGTGGTCTTCCTCTACTACCACGATATGGGCCCGGTCGTGCCCGACACGGGGCCCTTTAGCCCTGTGACGCGCAGTCGCTACTGGATGACCGGGCTGGTTGCGGGGGGCGCCGCCATGGTGATGCATACGGTCGCGCAGATGGTCCTGGGCAGGCTCACGCGCAGCCACGAGCCGCCGCGCTGGTGGCGGATCTGGACCGTCGCCGCCGTGCCCATCGCGATTGGGATCCCTGC
>JAFGNI010000142.1 GCA_016927095.1 Anaerolineae bacterium
GAATCTGGTCGCGTGTGATGTCCGGATGGTGTTGGGTAGAGATGACCACGGTGTCCACACGCTTGGGCTTGCCATAGGCGTACTCAACGGTGACCTGGCTCTTGCCGTCAGGCCGCAGATAGGATAGCGTCCCGTTCTTGCGGACCTCAGCCAGACGTCGGGTAAGCTTGTGCGCCAGTGAGATCGATAGCGGCATGTACTCCGGTGTCTCAGTGCAGGCAAAGCCGACCATCATGCCCTGATCGCCGGCGCCCAGAGCTTCGACTGTGTTGTTGTTGGTCATGGTGCCCTCTTTGTGTTCCAGGGCTTCATCAACGCCCATAGCGATGTCGGCGCTCTGCTCCTTGATGGAGACCATGACGCCACAGGTCTCGCCATCGAAACCATACTTCGCGCGGTCGTAGCCGATGTCGAGCACGGTCTGCCGAGCGATGTCAGCGATCTCGACATAAGCGGACGTGGTGATCTCTCCGGTCACAAAGATCAGGCCCGTGGTCACAACACAATCGCAGGCGACCCGGGCATCCGGGTCCTCAGCCACGATGGCGTCCAAAACAGCATCCGAGATCTGATCACAGATCTTGTCGGGGTGACCTTCGGTCACAGACTCCGACGTGAAGAAATACTGCGGGTCCTCCATGAAAGACAGTGCCATAGTTGTACCTCTCCCAATTCGTGTATTTGGTCTGATTGGGCTCACAAGGATGGCCCCTGGCTTGGGAGCAAGCGCGCTCAGCACGGGTGCGCTCAAGACAGGAGCCAAACAGCGAGCTATGTTCGGCAAATCACCCGCGATGATCTCGCGGGTGACACTGTTCCCCAGATTACCGCAAAACGCCCCAAACGCAACCCTCAACAGGAGCACAGACGCGACCATCCTGCTTGACGGACAATCTGATCGGCGGGCGGCCCCACCTTCGGGTATACTATAGTCATTCATCGAAGGTGGAGAGGTAAGCTATGCCAACAGATCTCACCCAGGAAACGCCCGGCCTTGCTGCTTTCCTGGCGCCTGTGCGCGAGTGGTTTGGGAGGCAGTTCGGCCTGCCCACAGCCCCGCAGGCGCAGGGATGGCCCGCGATCCAGCGGGGCGAGCACACGCTGATCCTCTCGCCCACCGGTTCAGGCAAGACGCTCGCCGCCTTCCTCTGGGCCATCGACCGCCTCTTCCACGAGCTGGCTGCAGTCCCGGAGGGGGAGAAGCGAGATGCCGGGGTCCGCGTCCTCTACATCTCGCCGCTCAAGGCATTGAACAACGACGTCCACCGCAACCTACGGCGTCCGCTTGCGGGCATCCGGCGAACCGCTAGGGACAAAGGTGTAGACCTGCCACGCATCCGTGTTGCTGTGCGTTCCGGTGACACGCCCCAACGCGAGCGGCGCGCTATGGTCAAGACGCCGCCTCATATCCTGATCACGACGCCAGAATCCTTCTACCTCCTGCTGACAAGCCCCAAGGCCCGCGAGATGTTCCGCACGGTGGAGACGGTGATCCTGGACGAGATCCATACGCTGGCAGGTAACAAGCGAGGGGTCCACTTGGCCCTGAGCCTGGAACGGCTCGAACACCTCGTGCAGAGCGAGCGAGCGGCCCGCAGAGAGGCGCCCGACCGGGCGGCGGCATGTGTCAGCCCCATACAGCGCATCGGGCTGTCGGCAACGATTCAGCCGCTCGAGGAAGTCGCCCGCTTCCTCGGCGGCAGCCAGTGGGTGGGTTCCGGAGACGATCACAGCCTTCAGCCGCGTCCTGTGACCATCGTCGACGCCGGCTACAAGAAGCCTCTGGACCTGAAGGTCGTGAGCGTCGTCGACGACTTCCGTAATCTGCCTGGCGATTCGGTCTGGCCGTCGATCGTGCCCCACATTCTCAACGAGATCCGCGACCACCGGACCACGCTCGTTTTCACCAACAACCGCCGGCTGGCGGAGCGCACGGCGGATCGGCTCAACGAGCAACTGGCTGCCGAGGCGGAGGGTAGGGCCACCGGCCTGATCGAGGGCGGCGTTGTCAAGGGTACCGGGATGATGGCCGCAGGTTCTGGCGACCACCCCACCCCCATCCGTGTGCACCACGGCAGTGTGGCTAAGGAAGCTCGTCTGGAGCTGGAGCGCCAGCTCCAACGCGGGGAATTGCCCGCACTGGTCGGGACCTCCTCCTTGGAGTTGGGTATCGACATCGGCGATATTGACCTCGTCGTGCAACTGCAGTCCCCGAAGTCGGTGGCACAGGGCTTGCAGCGCGTAGGCCGCTCGGGCCACCTCGTCGGGCAGACAAGCGTAGGCCGCATCTACCCCACCTTCCGTGAGGATGTCGTCGAGGCCGCCGCGATCGCGGGCGGGATGTTGCGGGGCGAGGTTGAACCCACCTATACCCCAAAGCATCCGCTGGACGTGTTGGCACAACAGATTGTGGCTGCGGTGTCCGTCGAGACCTGGTCTGTGGATGAGCTTCTCGACACAGTCCGGCAAGCGTACGCATACAACGACCTGACTTGGCGCGCCTACGAGGCCACGCTGGAGATGCTAGCCGGACGCTATCCAAGCCAGGCCTACCGCGAGCTGCGTGCCCGCGTCTCGTGGGACCGGGTCAACGGCAAGCTCTCAGCCTTGCCCGGGTCCCGCATGTTGGCCCTCACCAACGGTGGCACGATCCCCGACACCGGTTCCTTTAGCGCTTATCTGGCCGACGGCAAGACGAAACTGGGCCAGCTTGATGAGGAGTTCGTCTTCGAGACACGTATTGGCGATACGCTGATGTTGGGCTCGCAGGTCTGGCGCGTCATAGACCTGACCGACGATCGCGTCATCGTCGCCGAGGCTCCCGGGGCCACGCCCCGCATGCCCTTCTGGCGAGGCGATTTCCCTTGGCGCCCCTACGAACTCGGTGTGCGCGTTGGCGCCTTCCGGCGAATTGTCACCGAACGGCTGGAAACGGTGCGGCAAGAGCTGGGGATCGAGGCGCTACGCGAGCTGCGCGACCTGCGGGACACGGAGCCGGTGCGGGCGCTGTTGGCGTGGCTCAGCGAGGCCTACGCGCTGGACGCGCGCTCCGCCTGGCACACCGTCGACTACCTGGCGGGGCAGCTCGACCACGCCGGCGCGCTCTCCTCTGACCGCACGATCCTTGTGGAGATCTTCGAGGACGCGCTGGGTGATCCGCGCTTGGTCGTGCATTCGCCGTTCGGCGGGCGGGTGAACGGGCCTTGGGGGCTGGCACTGGCAGCAGCCCTGCGTGAACGGGCCGGCGTCGAAGTCGAGGTCGAGACCAACGACGATGGTATTCTTTTCCGGCTGTTGGACGCCGACGTCGACTTCCCACTCGATCTGCTCACCGGTATTGGCCCCAACGAGGCCCGCGAGCGAATCCTGCAGGAGTTACCTGACTCCGCCGTCTTCGGGGCGCACTTCCGCCAGAACGCCGCCCGCGCCCTGCTCCTGCCTGGCGCCGGGCCCGGCAAACGCACGCCCTTCTGGCTCCAGCGGCTGCGAGCCCGAGATTTGCTCCAGATCGTACGTCACTTCGATGACTTTCCCATCGTCGCCGAGACCTATCGTGACTGCCTCCAGGATGTCCTGGACCTGCCGCATCTTGAGGAGGTCCTATCGCAGATTCAGCGAGGAGACATCGAGGTCACCGTGATCGAGTCGATGACGCCCTCACCCGTCGCCCAGAGCCTGCTCTTCGACTTCATCAATGTCCATATGTACGAATGGGACACGCCACGCGCCGAGCAGCAACTGCAGACGCTGGCGGTCAACCGCGACCTATTACAGGACCTGCTTAAGGATGTCGCGCTCGACGAGCTGCTGCGCCCCGAGGCGATTGAGGGCGTTCGAAGCCAGCTCCAGCGCACCGCGCCCACATCCCAAGCCCGCACGGCAGAGGAGTTGGCGGTGCTGCTCCAGCAGATGGGGGACCTCTCCTCCAGCGAAATCGCCCAGCGGGCTGCCGTCGATCCCGCCGACTGGATCGCCCGCTTGACCGGGACGGGTCGCGTCGTGGGGATGGAGGTTCCGACGTCACATAGACCCGCCCATCGGTGGGTGGCGGCGGAGTACGTGGACGACTACAGCGACGCCTTCGGTCTGCGCGAGGAGGCCGGCGCAGAGGGCGCCGACCGAGTCAACAAGGCCCGACAGAGCATATTGCACCGCTACCTGGCCTATGCGGGTCCGGTGACGCAGTCCCAGATCTTGGCGCGCTACGGCTTTCCCGAGGCGTGGTTGGAGGCAGAACTCGACCGCATGATCGCGTCGCGCGAGCTCGTCCACGGCCATTTCACGCCCGGCGGGAGAGCTGACGAAGCAGAAGTGGCAGGTGCCGAGTTCGTCGATCGTCGGGCCCTGGAGCAGATCCACCGCCGTACCCTGGGCATCCTCCGCCGCGAGGTGCAACCGGTCTCGCTCACGGTCTACGCCGACTTCCTGGCACGCTGGCAGCATCTGCACCCGCGGACCCGTCTCGCTGGGTCCGATGGGCTGACCAAGGCGTTGCAGCAACTCCGCGCCTTCCCCGTCGTCGGTCCGGTCTGGGAGCGCGATGCCCTGCCGCTGCGCGTTGCCGGCTACGACCCAAGCGAGCTGGACGCCCTCTGCCAGGGCGGCGAGCTCGTCTGGGTGGGCTCCGGAGGTGCCGATCCCCGGCGAGGGCGCGTCCGCCTCATCTTCCGAGGCGAAGGCGGTATCTATCTGGAGCCGGCACCGGAGACGATGGACGACTTCGGCCCCGGCGCGCAGCAGGTCTACGCCTTCCTCAAGTCTGAAGGTGCCGTCTTCTTCAACGACATCTGCGAAGCGCTGGAGTTGAGCGAAACTCAGGCCGAGGCCGCGCTCGTGGAGCTCTTCACGGCGGGTCTCGTGACCAACGACAGCGTCGAGGCGCTGCGCAAGATGGTAAAGGAAGGCGCGCCGCAGACGGCATCCGCGCCGCAGACGGCATCCGCGCCGCAGATGGGACCCTCAGGTCCGCTAGGGCCGGCCTCACGGCCGAGTCCCCGCTCCAACGCCCCTCTCAGTTCCTTCGAGGCAGATCTCGCCCGGCGCCGCGCAGCCCTGGACACGACTTCGCCCCACGTCACCCGGCTCTCGCAGCCATCGCGCTACAAGTCGGCCAAGCGCCGCGTCCGGCAGCGCCTAGAGCGGCAGGGCACCATCGGCATCAATGCCCCCTCCCTACAGCCCAAGTGGGTAGGCCGATGGACACCGGTGCATCGCTTTGGCATACTGGGCAAGCCCCTCCCGGATGAGGAATGTGCCGGCAGGCAGGCGCGACAGCTTCTCGCGCGCCACGGCGTCGTCACCCGCCTGAGCCTGGACGACGAGATCGGCGCCTGGGATTGGGGCGGCATTCTGCGCCACCTGAAACGGATGGAGATGCGCGGTGAGCTCCGCCGCGGCTACTTCGTCCAAGGGCTGCCGGGTATGCAGTTCGCTTTACCCGACGTCGTGGAGCAGCTGCGCGGCCTCCGCGACGCGACCGACGACGAAGCCCTGATAGTGATGAGCGCCTGCGATCCCGCCAACCTCTACGGGCCTGTGCTGGGCGATGGACCCCTAACCGGCGGCGGCGAACCGCTGGCCTTCGCCCGCGTGCCGTCCACCTGGCTGGTCCAGCACCGTGGGCTGCCGGTGCTCGTCGCTGGCAATACATGCCGGGACCTCACCACCGTCCAGGGCGCCGACGATAGCCTGATCACCCAAGCGCTGCGGCTGTTGCTCGATCACCTATCCGGCTTTGAGCGGCGCCTCACCGTGGAAACCTGGAACGGCCAGCCCGTGCTCGACACTGAGGGTGCCCCGCTGCTTGAAGCCATCGGCTTCGTCCGCAGCTACCCCACGATGACCTGGTACCGGGCGGTATGAGGCTACCTCGCCAAGATCCTCGTGCGCGACGATAATTGAGCGAACTTAAGCAGCACTCTCAGGGGCCACGACGTGACACAACATCTGGCGACCTTCCGGGTTGCTCGGAGTAACCCGGAAGGTTCACGCGGCGGACACTACTTGGTTGTGATCTTGAAGCAGTGCGCGTATGGTACGGGACGCTGATCCGGTAACCCGCTGATCGTCAGCCCCGCCTTCCCGTGATCGAAGGCGACCTCGCCATCGTATCCCAGCAACGCCACGCTCTCGACCTCGGCGACCTTCAGCCGGTAGCCGCCGGGCCCCGTCGTGAAGCTCTTGATCAGCGCCGTCCCGTCCTCGGGCCACCCCATCTGGAAGGCGTAGACTGCGTTGCCCTTGGCCGTGAAACGCCAATCCGCCGGCGTCCAATCCAACTCAACCTCGCGGAAGCGCTCCTGTGACGGCTGAGTCTCGCCCTCCATCGTGACGTGCCACGGGCGCGTGCCGTATATGCCCTCGGCGTTGACGTTATTCCACGCGACCAGGTCGTCCAAGATCGCGTGGCATTCGTCGTCCAACGTGCCGTCGGGCCGCTGGGTGAAGTTGAGCAACATGTTGCCGTTCTTGGCCACGATGTCGACCAGCATCTCGACGATCATCCGCGAGCTCTTGTATGGGCGACGCACGTCGTAGAACCAGCCGCCGACGCAGGTGTCGGTCTGCCAGGGATAGGGATGGGCGTCGGTCAGGACGTTGCGCTCAATATCCAGCACGCCGACCTTGTAGACGGCGGGGTTGCGGTCCTTCTGATTGTAGACCGCGCGGTTCTCCCCATAGTGAGCGACGCTGCTGTTGTAGAGGTGGGCGATGATGCCCATGCCGTACTTACCAAACGGCACTGGACCGTCAGAGTAGAGCAGGTCGGGGCTGTAGTTGTCGACCAGGTCCTTGATGCGGTCGAACCAGCGCGCATGCCACCACGGGTTCTCGGTGTACCAGCGCTCGCCCTGACGTGCGACGCGCGGCTCGTCGTGGTTGGGCAGGTAGAAGTCCTCGTACGCAGGGTCGTTGCCATCGTACGGCACCCCGGCGTAGGGCCCCGTCTCGTCATGGCCTTTGTTGTGCGACCACCATGAGAAAGTGGCGCCGAGGTGCTCGGAGACGCCGAAGGGCAACCCCCGTCGCTTCGCCGCGGCCTGCCACAGCCCCACGATGTCTTTCCTCGGGCCGACCTTCGTCGCGTTCCATGGATTGTGGGCGGAGTCCCAGTTGTCGAAGTTGTCGTGGTGC
>JAFGNI010000702.1 GCA_016927095.1 Anaerolineae bacterium
CCATCGACAACCTGATGAAAGGCGCCGCCGGCAGCGCCGTCCAATCAATGAACGTGATGTATGGGTGGGAGGAGACGCTGGGGCTGGAGTTTCCGGGGCTGCATCCCATTTAGTCACGAGTCACCATTCACGATTCACCTCTACGCATCAAGGTTGATTGCCACTTCGACCTCGATGCCAACCCTCAATCGTGCATAGTGAATCGTGGGATCCAGATTGCGTCTCGGTCTAGAAAGTACCCGGAGGAGGGTCTATGATCATCATCAAAGTCGGCGGCGGCGA
This sequence comes from Anaerolineae bacterium, assembly GCA_016927095.1. Next base: position 283 of record JAFGNI010000702.1, read on the forward strand.
AGGCGTTGATACCGAATCGGTTGTGCAGGATGTCGCGGCGCTGGTGAAGCAGGGGAAGCAGGTCATCCTGGTCCACGGGGGGTCATACGAGACCAACGTGATCTCCGAGAAGCTGGGGCACCCGCCGCAATTCGTGACCTCGGTCTCCGGTCATAGCAGCCGTTACACCGACCGGGAGACGTTAGAGATCTTCATGATGGTCACCGCCGGGAAGATCAACAAGCTGTTGGTCGAGCGGCTGCAGCAGTTGGGCGTCGATGCGGTGGGGCTCAGTGGCATTGACGGGCGGCTGCTGGAGGGCAAGCGCAAGTCCTTCCTGCGCATCCGTGAGGGAGGGAAGCGCAAGATCCTGCGGGACGAGTACAGCGGCGTGATCGAGACTGTCAACACCAAGCTGCTGACCACGCTCCTGGCCGCGGGGTACACGCCCGTGGTGGCGCCCCAAGCGATCAGCTACGAGAGCGAGGCGCTCAACGTCGATGGCGACCGCGCGGCGGGTGCCATCGCGGCGGCGCTCAATGCCGAGACCCTCGTCATCCTGACCAACGTACCGGGGCTCCTACGCGACGTCGAGGACGAGTCCAGCCTCATCGAGCAGATCCCCCAAGCGCAGGCTGAGGACTACCTCGACCGCTACGCTGAGGGACGGATGAAGCGCAAGGTCCTCGGCGCCGTCGAGGCCCTGCGCGATGGTGCCGGCCAGGTCATTCTAGCCGACGGCCGGGTCGATAGTCCGGTGCAGGCCGCGCTCGCCGGCAAGGGCACTGTGATCAAGTAGCAGTTAGCGGTCAGCGATCAGCCAGGAGTAAGGAGTAGGAAGTAAGAAGTAGGCTCGGTCATCGAGGCTGTTTACTCCTTACTTCTTTCTCCTTACTTCCGGCTGAAAGCTGATAGCTGAAAGCTCTAACGGAGGAGAACCCAATGTCCGACACTCGCTTCACTCGCGACCAGATCATCACCTGGGAGACCGACCACGAGAGTGGCGTCTACGGTAAGCAGCCGATCGTCCTCGTGCGCGGCGAGGGGGCCCGCATCTGGGATATGGACGGCACGGAGTACATTGACTGCGTGGGTGGTCACGGCGCGGCCAACATGGGCCACGCCCATCCCGCCGTCGTCAAGGCCGTGACCGAGCAGGCGCAGCGCCTCTTTCTTGCGCCGAATGGCTTCTACAACGACGTCCGCGCGGAGCTGTTGGCCGAGCTGGTGCGTGTCGCGCCACCCGGGCTCACCCGTGCCTTCCTCTGCAACTCCGGTACCGAGGCCGTCGAGGCGGCGCTGAAGTTTGCGCGGCTGGCGACGGGACGCGCCAAGGTGATCTCGACGATGCGCGGTTTCCACGGGCGTACGATGGGTGCGCTGTCCACGACATGGCGCAAGGAATACCGGGAGCCCTTCGAACCCCTGGTCCCCGATTTTGACTTCGTGCCCTACGACCGCCTGCCCCGGATGGAGAAGGCTGTCAACGACCAGACCGCGGCTGTGATCGTCGAGGTGGTCCAGGGCGAGGGCGGTGTCAACCCCGCCAGCGGTGAGTTCCTGTTGGGTGTGCAGGCCCTGTGTAGGGAGCGCGGGGCGATGTTCATCGTCGACGAGGTGCAGACCGGTTTCGGTCGCACGGGCAAGCTCTTCGCCTCCGAGCACTATGGCCTTGAACCCGACCTGATGACGCTGGCCAAGAGCATGGCCGGTGGCCTCCCGATGGGTGCCACGCTGATCGGAGAGCGGCTGGGCGCGATGCCTGGGCACGTCCATGGCAGCACTTTTGGGGGCAATCCCCTGTCCTGCGCCGCAGCCCTCGCCACGATTCATACGATGGAGAACGACCACCTCCCCGAGCGCGCCGCCAAGCTCGGCGCCCGTTTGCTGGAGGGGTTCCAGGCCCTCGACGCTCCGGTGATCCGCGAGGTGCGGGGGATGGGCCTGATGGTGGGCATCGAGCTCCGTGCGCGCTCCGGTTCCTACCTTGCCGCGTTGGCCGAGCACGGCGTCCTCGCCCTTCCCGCTGGCTCGACGGTCATGCGCTTCCTCCCGCCCCTGGTCATCAGCGAGGCGGATATTGAGACGGCGATTGAGAAGGTGGCGTTGGTTCTGGCGGATGTGTGAGCCGTCAGCGATTAGCAATCAGCGGTCAGCCTTCAGCTGGAAGTAAGGAGAAAGAAGTAAGGAGTAAACCGCAACTATGACCGGCCCTACTCTTTTCTCCCTACTTCTTACTCCAGCTCTCCCGCTGACCGCTACAGGAGACATCATGATGGATACCAGCCCAACCACTGCCGCGCTCCTCGTCCTCGAGGATGGGACGCTCTTCTGGGGCCGCGCCATCGGCGCGGTGGGGGAGGCCTTCGGTGAATTCGTCTTCAACACGGGCATGACCGGGTATCAGGAGGTCTTGACCGACCCCTCGTATCGCGGGCAAATCGTGGTGATGACCTATCCCGAGATCGGCATTTACGGCGTCAATCCGGAGGATGTCGAATCCCAGGATGTCCAGGTCGCCGGCTTCGTTGTGCACCGCGCCGTCCGCTCGCCTTTCAACCAGCGCGCGACAATGGCCTTTACCGACTACCTAGCTGAGGCAGGCATCGTGGCCATCGAGGGTTTGGACACACGGGCTTTGACCCGCCATCTCCGTACCCACGGTGCGATGCGCGGTGCGATTGTCACGGCTGTGGACGGTGTCCAGCCCGATCCCGGCGACGTGATCGCGCGGGTGCGCCGGTCCCCGTCGATGTTGGGGGCCAACCTGGCCGAGGCTGCGAGCACCCGCGGTGTGCTGGGCTATGGCAGTGAGGCCGACGAAGCTGCCCGGCCCCTGCACATCGTCGTGGTCGATGCAGGTCGCAAGGAGAATATCGTGCGCAGCCTGGCGGAACGTGGGGCGGCGGTGACGGTGGTGCCATGTGACCTCAATGCAGAAGCGGTGTTGGCCCTGCATCCGGACGGCGTGATGATCTCGAATGGCCCCGGCGATCCGGAGCCGCTCGAAACGACGATCGCGTTGCTTCGCGACCTCCTGGCGCGCAGGGTGCCGGTGGGTGGCATCTGCCTGGGCCACCAGCTGCTGGGCCTCGCTGCAGGCGGCCAGACCTACAAGATGCGCTTTGGCCACCGGGGCGCCAACCATCCGGTCCGCGATATGCGCACGGGGCAGATC
>JAFGNI010000703.1 GCA_016927095.1 Anaerolineae bacterium
GACACTTCGCGAGTTGTCACTTCGCCAGGGAGCTCTCGTTGAGAGGGACAGGAGGCTAGCCGTGAAACGCACCAACACCACATTGCTTGCGCTGGTCTGTTATCTGATCCCTATCCTTGGACCGGTCTATCTCCTGGTACAGGAGCGGGACGACCGCTTTGCCAGGGTGCACGCGCGGCAGATGCTGGCGCTAGACCTGTTGTTGATCGCGCTGTTCGCCGCGTGGGTCGTGAGCAGTTGGATTCTGGGATGGATCCCGACGGCCGGCGCCCTGCTTGGGGCGATGCTGTTTGCATTTGTGATCGTCGGTCTGATTGCCGGCGTGGGGCTGTGGGTGACGGGCCTGATTCAGGCGCTGCAGGGCAACGAGGTGGCTCTACCGATTGTCTCGAACGTCAGCCGCCGGCTTTTCGCCGCGGAGGATTGATCTTGAGCTGCCGCTGAAGCTCCGGGCCCAAGACATACCTGAGCCCCTGCTGAACCCCGACGCTACCCGTCGTCGCGCCCAAGGCCTTCGGCCCATTCGCCATCGCGCCCAAGGGCCTTCTGTGGGCCTTGGGCGCTGCCGTATCGTCTTGCTCCCCTCAGTGGCGTCGCACCACCCAGCCCGCCGGATCACAGATCCGGCTCGAACGTAAGAGAATGCTTCTATCCCGTTCCCGGTGGATCTGCATTTGTGACACAGATCCCATACGTCGATCCGGCGGGAACCATGAAGAGCTTGCCCCCTCAGTCCCGTCCGCTTGGGCCATTGTCATCTCGCGCCGTGGACGCCGCCGGCTGCCGTTGCGCTCAAGGACCTTCGGCCCGAGCGGCGTCGGGCTTGGGCCTTGGGCGCTGCCGTCTGCGCTAGCGCCCCCGCCCGACCGCCCAGCCACGTCGAGAGCGCCCAAGGGCTTCGGAAAGCCCTTGGGCGCGACAGTCTGCCTTGGGCGCTGCCGTTCAGTGGAACCACCGGTGTTGGGGAACGCTAGACCTGACCGCACCTACCGTTCTCCAGACCAGATGCGATTGCCCTGGCAACCCCAACTTGACGGATCGGTGGGGTGGGCGACAATGCACGGTGTACCGAAAGGCGACCATGACCCAACACACCAAGCAACCTGAAAATGAGATACCCTGGCTGACCTGGGTGAAGACCCTGCGGAGCATCGCGCAGTCCGGGCTGACCTACTGCGAGAGCCCCTTCGATCGCGAGCGCTATGAGCAGATCCTGACGGTGGCTGCCGAGATGGCGGCTGCCGGCACGGGTGATGAGGTTCACCGCATCAGGGATCTCTTTGCCGGGGCCCAGGGCTATGAGACCCCCAAGGTCGATGTCCGTGGCGTGGTCTTCCGCGACGACCGCATTTTGTTGGTGCGCGAGCTGCTGGATGGCGGGCGTTGGACGCTGCCGGGGGGGTGGGCCGACGTCAACGACCGTCCCAGCGAGGCGGTGGAGCGCGAGGTCTTCGAGGAGTCCGGCTATCGCGTGCGCGCCACGAAGCTGCTCGCGATCTATGATCGTCGCTACCACGGACACCATCCGCCCCATCCCCACGGCATCTACAAGCTCTTCTTCCTGTGCGAGCTCCTCGGCGGCGAGCCGGCTGCGTCGATCGAGACGGCGGGCGCCGCCTTCTTCCCTGAGGACGAGATCCCGGAGCTATCGACGGCGCGCACGACCCAGCAGCAGCTCGCGCGCCTCTTCGAGCACCACCGTAACCCGGCACTGCCCACAGACTTCGACTGAGCACCTCATCAGGAGTGAGGCTATGACAACCCAAGTCCCCGATGTATTGGTGTCGAGCCCCGTGATCCATCGCCACCCCGGCAATCCCATCCTAACCTACCGGGACGTACCCTATCCGTCGGCGTTGGTCTTCAATGCCGGGGTCACGAAGTACCAAGGCCGCTACGTGATGGTTTTCCGCAATGACTACGGAGACTTCGAAGCCCAGCGCCTAGACGGTACGAATCTGGGCTTGGCCTTCAGCGACGACGGTCTCAACTGGCAGGTGGCGCCCGAGCCCTGCTTCCGGGGCGCGGTGACTTGGCTCTCAGCCTCGCTGCGGCCCGGCGACTTCCTCCGGGCCTATGACCCGCGCCTGACCGTGATCGACGGGCGCTGCTATATGACCTTCGCGATCGATACCCAACACGGCGTCCGTGGGGGCATCGCTGTGACCGACGACTTCGAGAGCTGGCAGATCCTCAGCACGACGGTGCCCGATAATCGCAACTTGGCGCTCTTCCCAGAGCGTGTCGGTGGGCGCTTTGTCCGCCTGGAACGCCCCATGCCTGTGTACGGTCGTCACTGGCAGGAGCGCTTCGACGTCTGGCTTTCGACCTCCGCCGACCTCTGGGCGTGGGCCGATCCTTCGTTGCTGCTTGCCGTGGAGGACGTGCCCTTCGCCGACCGCAAGATCGGCCCCGCGGCACCGCCTGTGAAGACGTCCAAGGGATGGCTGACGACCTTCCACGCCGTCGATGTCGATCCCGAGCGGGGCAAGAATGGCTGGGAGCTGCAGTGGCAGAAGCGCTACACCGCAGGTATCATGCTGCTCGACCTGGAGGATCCGACGAACATCCTGGGGCTCTACAAGGCGCCTTTGATGGCCCCGACGGCGCTGTATGAGGCTAGCGGTGGCTTCCGCAACAACGTCATCTTTCCCGGTGGGATGGTCCTCGAGGACACTGGCGAGGTCAAGTTCTACTACGGCGCAGCCGACACCGTGATGTGCCTCGCCATCGCAGCCGTCGACGATCTCCTCAAGCTCTGCCTGGAAGGCTGAGCCGCTCTGCCTGGAAGGC
>JAFGNI010000704.1 GCA_016927095.1 Anaerolineae bacterium
CCCGTCCCCTGCTTCGTCCTCCCATTCGATCATGTGTGAAACGGAAGGGACAAGGGATAAGGGCAAAGGGATAAGGCCGGGAACGCGCTAGATGATGGCGTTGGTCTGGCGGACCGAGGCTGACACACCGCAGCCCTGTCCCCTATCCCCTGTCCCCTATCACCTATCCCTTTTCCCCTCTCCCCTTTCACAAAGGAGCTCCCTTGACAACAACCTATGACCTAAGCGAACTTGACTGGCAAGTTGCAGGGTTTTGGCCCCACGCCTGGCGGTACGAGCCCAACCTGCAGATTGGCAAGACCCAGCGCGCTGAGATGCCTGCGATGCCGGCACCGGTGCCGGGCTCAGTACAGCAGGCGTTGTGCGACGCGGGTCTACTGCCCGACTGGACCCAGGGCATGGCCTACCAGCAGTGCGAATGGGTGGAAAACCGCCACTGGATCTACGAGACCGTTCTGCCGGACGATATGCTAAGCACCGGTGCCACGGTGCGGTTGCGCTGTCTGGGCCTGGATGGCAACGGCACCATCCAGCTCAACGGTCAACCCATCGCGGCCTTCGACAACAGCTTCCTCCCCCTCGTGGTTGATCTGACGCCGCATCTCAAGCCCAGGCAGAACCGCCTGCACATCATCTTCGAGTGCCCGCCGCGATGGCTGGGGCAGTTCGGCTACACGTCACGGATGACCGAATGGAAGCCGCGGTTTAACTACACCTGGGACTGGACCGCGCGCCTCGTTCAGATCGGCATCTGGGATACGATCTCATTGGAGGTGGTCGAGACAACGGAGATCGTCGAGCTCTTGGTGACCACCGGCGTGACGCTGGAGACGCAGCGAGGCACCCTTGCGGCCCGCGGGCGCATCGCCACCGGCGGATCGAAGGCGCCGGGCAACCTCAGCCTCTACGCTGCACTTCGCACAGCGGACCACGGTCACACCCTCGTGCGAGAGGAGAACGTGGCCCTGACGGCGGGTGCGGATACGTATCCACTCAATTGGGACAACCTCGATGTCGAGCTTTGGTGGCCTAACGGCAGCGGCGATCGACCAAAAGGCGCGCGTCAACCCCTCTACATCCTCACACTCTCGCTTTGGGATGACGCAGGCAACGAGTTGGATTGCGTCACGCGCACGGTGGGGTTCAAGCGCGTCGCCTGGCGCCCCTGTGAGGGGGCGCCAGAAGCGGCCGACCCGTGGATCTGCGAGGTCAACGGGCAACCCACATTCCTGCAGGGCTTCAATTGGACGCCTATCCGGCCGAACTTCGCCGATGTCGACGACGAGGCCTACCGGCAGCGCCTTGAGCTCTACCGCGACCTGAACGTCAACATCCTGCGCGTCTGGGGCGGCGCCTACCTCGAGAAGCCCGTCTTCTACGATCTCTGTGACGAACTCGGCATCTTTGTCTGGCAGGAGTTTCCCCTATCGAGCTCGGGGCATGACAACTACCCTCCCGACGATGCCGCGAGCATCGCAGCCCAGACAGCCATCGCCCGCTCCTATATCGAGCGGCGCCACCACCACGCCGCGTTGTTGATGTGGTGCGGCGGCAATGAACTCCAGAACGACAGGGACGGTGTCCGCGGTCCGGATGCCGGTCCGCTGGGTCTGGAGCATCCGTTGCTCCGGGCATTCCACGATCTGGTCCAAGAGTTGGATCCCATCCACCGTTTTGTGCCCACCTCGGCCTCCGGCCCGCGCTTCTCCGCCAGCCCGCAGGATTTCGGCAAGGGGCTGCACTGGGACATCCACGGACCCTGGAACCTGGCTGGCATCGGTGATATGCCCTGGGAGGACTATTGGGCCGGTGACGACGCGCTCTTTCGCTCCGAAACCGGCTGTCCCGGACCGAGCTCCGCCGATCTGATCCGCCGCTACGCCGGCGGTTTCCCACCCTACCCAGCCACCCACGAGAACGCGCTCTGGCGGCGGACCTCCTGGTGGATCGAGTGGCAGGACTACATAGACGAGATCGGGCGGGAACCCGAGACGCTGGAGGCCTATGTCGCGTGGGGCCAGCAGCGGCAAGCGCGTGCGCTGCGCATCGCCGCCGGGGCGTGCAAGGCGCGCTTTCCGCGCTGCGGTGGCTTCATCGTCTGGATGGGGCACGACAGCTTTCCTTGCACAGCCAACACATCGGTTATAGACTTTGAGGGCAATCCCAAGCCGGCGGCCTTTGCCTTGGCCGCGGTATTCAAGGACTGACCAACCCTTCGGAGAACAGGACCTACACGATGAGGGAATCCGTACGACCAGATGCGATATCGACCAACGAGCCCGAGACCCCGGTACCAGCGGAGGCGGAGATGGTCATCTACGGCGCGGATTGGTGCCCCGACGTGGCGATGGCCCGCGCCTATTTGGCTAGGCACGGCGTCGCCTACGTCTATCGCGATATCGACCAGGACAGCGAGGCGATGTCGGAGCTTCTAGCGCTCCGCGGCAAAGACTGGGTCGTGCCCACCGTCGTGATGGCAGACGGAACCGTGCTGGACAATCCGTCGATCCGGGAACTCGCCAACCGGCTGGGACGCCCGCGTCGCAAACCGTGAACGCGAAAGAGAACGCCCGGCGCATCATCGCCTTTCGTGACCCCGAGCGCGTCGTCGTCGCCCCGCCTGCTCACAACGTGGCGTTCTTTGGCGCCAACCACGAGGGCTTTGAGGGCGGCGGGCACCATCTCCCCGTCGGCTCTCAGTGGGTCGATATCTGGGACGTGCGCTGGCACCGGGAACACGATGGCGTGATGGGCTTCCCGAGGGGCCATCCGCTCGCGGATCTCCCCCACGCCCTCCAGGATTACGCATGGCCCAACCCCGACGACGCCCGGATCTGCGGGCAGATCTACGAACAAGCTGCGAGCTGGGAGAGAGACACCACCTTCCTCACAGGCTCCCATCGCGACACGCTCTGGGAGAAAAGCTACATGCTCGTCGGCATGGAGTCGATGATGGTCAGCTTCTACACAGCACCGGATGCCGTCCGGGAACTGCTACACCGCATTATGGACTTCCATCTGGGCATCGCCCACCACTACATCGAGGTAGGTGTGGAGATGGTCGGGTTGAGCGACGACCTGGGCACGCAGCGCGGCCTGCTCCTCTCCCCGAAGGTCATTGAGACCTTCTTCGTGCCCGAATACCGGCGGCTCTTCGATTTCTACAAGGATCACAACGTCTTGATCAACTTCCACAGCTGTGGTCACATACTGCCTCTGGTGGAGACCTTTATCGAGCTTGGTGTGGACATCCTGAATCCCATCCAGGCGACAGCGAACGATCTCGAAGCGCTGCGACAGAGGACGCAGGGCCGGATGGCCCTGCAGGGCGGCGTCAGCTCCGCCACGGTCGTCGCCGGGCCCGTAGAAGCGATTCGGGCCGAGGTCAGGGCGCGACTTTGGCAGCTCGGGCGCGATGGCGGCTATTTCTGTGGGCCCGACCAGGGCATGCCCTGGCCCGAAGCGCATATCCAGGCGTTGTACGATGCGGTAGACGATCTGGGGCGCTATCCGCTGCGCCCCCAGGACGGAAGTGAGGCGCTGTGAAGAGAACCCCATCGCTGCTCTATCCTCGGCTCTTCTACCTTTTCTTCTTCTCGGGTATGTCCTCGCTGATGCCGTATCTGGCGATGCACTACGAAAGCCGCGGATTGTCAGGGTCACAGATCGGCACACTCGTCGCGCTGTTCCCATTGACGATGATGGTGTCGGCGCCGCTGTGGTCGGCACTAGCCGACGCAACCCGCCGCCATCAGATGGTCATCTTCGGCACCACCGTCGGAAGCTGTTTAGCCGTCGCACTGCTACTAGGCGCGGACACTTTCCTTCAGACGCTCGTGCCCGTCTTCTTGTTTGCCTTCTTCTCGGGGCCGATCCTGCCGTTAGCCGACAGCGCCGTACTGGAGATGCTGGGCGATCGCCCGGATGCCTACGGCGCTCAAAGGGTCCTTGGCACCTTGGGCCCAGCCATCGCGGGTCCCATCGTCTCCAGTCTGGTTGGACGTTGGGGCCTCTCCGTGTCGATATACGGGTACATCCTTTTCTTCAGCCTGCTGGCCGTACTCCTGCTGCTGTGGAAGATCGACGTCGGTGAACTGGGTGTCCCCTTGAGCCGCGGATTCGGCCAACTCCTCCGTAACACCGGATTCCGGCGTTTCTTGCTGGTCTCCTTTCTGGGCATGGCCGGTTACATCGCCAACATGATCTACATGTACGTCCGCATGGAGGAACTCGGCGCGCCTGACGCCCTTTTGGGATTTGGCCTCACGATGGGCACGATTGGCGAGATTCCCTTTCTCCTCGCCTCGGGCTGGTTGCTCAGGCGATTTGGCACGCGCGGAACCATCACCGGCGGCCTCTTGGCGATGACCCTCGTGCTCCTGGGCTACGCGCTTGCGCCGGCGCCTGGGATCCTGTTGGGCCTGCAGCTCTTGCACGGCACCGCCTACACCGGCATGGCCGTCTCAGGCGTCGCCTACGCTGGGGAGGTCGCGCCACCCGGTATGTCGAGCACAGCGCAGGGGCTTTTCAACGCCGTCTACGGCGGCTTGGCCATGGCTGTGGGCGGCATGACCAGCAGCATCGTGCGCGAGCAGTGTGGCAGCCCTGCGATGTTTGGCGTTGCCTCCGCCTCAGCAGCCATCGGATTGGCCGTTTTCCTAACCGCACAACGGCGCAGACAACCATCAGAGACCTAGGGAGATGTTACTATGGAACCGCGAATGATCGTCAATGTGGATTGTGCTACCGGCGAAGGTCCGCTCTGGCATTCCGATGAGGACAGAGTGTATTGGGTCGACATCCCTCACGGGCGCCTCTACCGCTACGATCCCGCCACGGGTGCACATGAGCTCTGCTTTGAGGGGGCCACCGCCGGCGTGGGCGCCATCGGCGGGTTCACCATCCAAGAGGACGGCAGCCTCTTGCTTTGCATGGACAAGGGGGCTATCGCGATCTGGCGCGAAGGACAGCCCCTGGACTACATCGTCGAGGAGATCCCCGAAGAGCGCAACACGCGCTTCAACGACGTCATCGCTGGCCCCGCCGGACGTGTCTACTGCGGCACGATGCCTGATGGCGCACGAGCCGCGCACCTCTACCGGCTGGACACCGATGGCAGCTTGACGCTGATCCTCGACGACGTCGGCCTCTCCAACGGCATGGGGTTCACGCCAGACCGCAAGCATATGTACTACACGGACACCCGCAAGCAGAAGATCACCCTCTACGACTACGACGAGGCCACCGGCGCGCTGAGCAATCCTCGGATCTTCATCGCCGTGCCGGAGACACCCGGAGAGGGCCATCCTGACGGCATGACCGTCGATGCCGAGGGCAACGTCTGGTCCGCCCGCTGGGACGGCCACTGCCTCGTGCAGTACAGCCCTGAAGGCGAGGAGCTGCAGCGCATCGACTTCCCTGTGGCCAAGGTCTCCTGCGTCACCTTCGGCGGGCCTGACACCACCGACATGTACATCACCACGGCCAGCGTCGGCAACCGTGCGCAGGAGGGTCCGCTTGCCGGCGCCCTCTTCCACCTGAACTTGGGCATCAAGGGCCTGCCGGAGTTCAGGTCGAAAGTACGAATCGACAAATAGGCAAAGGAACAGATCACAAATGCATATCAAGACAGTCGATGAGGGCCGCCGCCACCGGCGGGAGCTTTGGATCGATGACGATACCCAGGTCGCAGACCTCTCGGTGATCGATTACACCATGCGCATCGGCACTGCTGAGGTGCGGATGGCGGGGATCGGTGGCGTGTACACGGAGCGCGAGCACCGCATGAAGGGCTACATGCGCCACCTCTTTGAGGACACCGTCACCTATATGGCCGGCGAAGGGTATGACGTCTCGATGCTCTTCGGCATCTCGAACTTCTACAACAAGTTCGGCTACGCGACCTGCCTCGCGAACTATCGCGTCAGTGTGAAGACCCGCGATGCGGAAGCTGCAGGAGCGCAAGCCTCGGCTCTGAAACCGCGTCCGGTGACATCGGAGGATATGCCGCGGCTTGTCGCGCTCTACACTGCAGAGAATGCGACGCGCACCGGCACCGTCCTGAGAGACCCCGATGATTTCACGAAGTTCCCGCATGGCACCGAATGGGAAGCTGCGACGGAGGCCGTGCTGTGGGAGGACGCCCGGGGCGACCTTTTGGGTTACCTCGTCTACGACCGCAACAGAACCGCGGTGATCGTTGCCGAGGTTGGGGGGCGACAGCCGGCGCTCCTCCCCTCCGTGCTCGCCTATCTGGCCGAGCAGGCCGTCGAAAAGCGGTGCGAGGCCGTCGAGGCCGTCATCCCACCCGATCACGCCTTCGCCGAGTACCTGCAACGTTTCGGCTGCACCTGGGAGATCCGCTACCCCCGCTATGCGGACGGGATGATGCGCATCATGAACCAGGACACGCTCTTCGAGAA
>JAFGNI010000705.1 GCA_016927095.1 Anaerolineae bacterium
CCGACAACACCCGAATGGTATCGAAAAGGGTTGGATTGTCAAGCGCGCTCCGCGCTACGGGGTAATTCGGCCCTCACTGATCGACCAGAACGTCTCCGCTTGGACGTTGAGACCGTATTGCTCAGCCAGGGTGATCCCCTCGCAATCCTGCGCCATCAAGTCGACGGACCCGGGATGGATAAAGAAGACCCGCGTCTCATCCACCCCAAGCACCTCATGGCTACCCATGAGATCGTCGCCCCAGCTGTCGCTGGCTTCTGGGGAGATGTAGAAGTAACATATATCCTGATCCGTGTCATTTGTCACCCTGATCGGCGCGAAACCGGGCTGGGAAACGGTAACGCTCCGCTCGGAGTTGAACTTCCATTCGGTGGCCAGGATCGCACGGTCGCAAGCCCGGACCATAAGATCGTATGAACCCGCTGCGACATCGAACGCCCGTGGCTCCCCCGTGGGGATCGTCTCGTCCGACCCTAACCAATCCTCGCCCCACGAATCGGAATCGGACGGCGAGATGTAGACGTAACAGACCTCGTACGGAGACCAGTTGGCGACATTCACCGTGAAGCTCTCTGACTCCGGCCCCGCCATATCGGGCTTCGTCGTTGGAGATGGCATCACCTCTGGGGGCGAAGTAGGCGTTATTAGCGCGACCTGCTCGGTGGGTGGCGCCGGTGGTGTGTCCGTCGGCCAACGCATACCTTCCAGGATCGGCTTGCCGATGAGATAACCGCCGCACGTCAGGGCAACGCACAGCAGGGCCAGGCCGGCGAAGCCCAACCAGAGCCCTTTCGGGCGTTGGCGCGCTGCCATACCGCCGGTAGTCGCGGGACGAGAGGGCGGCAGGCTAGCGTCGCCAGTCGCGTAGGGCGCGGGCGCCTGTCCCGCCAGCTCAGTTGCACGAGTCCGTGGGACTCTCCCCATCGAAGGAGCTGGGGCTACACGTGTCTTTGGCAGGGTTCCCTGATCAGGTGTCGGCAATGGCCCGGACACGAGTGCCTCCAGCATCTGCCTTGCCGTCTGCCAACGCTCGCCTACCGACAATGCCAGCGCCTTCATGACCAGCGTTTCGGCCCGGCTGCTGACAGTGGGGACAAGTTGGCGTATGGGCCTGAACTGCTCCGGCATAGCCATGCGCTCCGTCGCGGTCGGCGGCGCCTGTCCAGTCAACAGATGATAGAGCGTCGCCCCAAGACTGTAGATGTCGCTCGCCGGCCCGGTGTGGTCCGTCCCCGCGCCGTATTGCTCGGGGGGGGCATATTCCGGCGTACCCATCCCACGCATCACGGTTCGCGTCCGCGGATCGTTAGGGTCCCAAAGCTTGACCAGACCGAAATCAACCAAAACGATGGCACCGTCGGGCTTGACAATGATGTTCTGTGGCTTGATGTCGCGATGTACCACGCCATGGGTGTGGCAGTAGTCCAGCGCCTCCAGGAGCTGGCGCCCCCAGCCAAGGACCTTCGACTCGGGCTGTGCCCCGTCCTGGACGATGACATCAGCGAGGCTGCGGCCCTCAACAAAGTCCATCACCAGATAGGCCCGATCCTGCTCCTCGAAGAAGTCCGTGACACGCACCAGGTGGGGATGGTTAAGGCGGGCCAGCACACCCGCCTCCTGCTCGAACTGCTCACGGAGCCCTCCCAGCATCTCAGTGTCAAGCCCGGGCTGTGGCAGCAGCTCTTTGAGAGCGACCGGCACTTTAAGGCGCAGATCCCAGGCCCTGTATACCGAGCCCATCCCGCCTTGCCCCAGCAGTCTCACGATGCGGTAGCGCTCTTGAGCAACACTCCCTGTCTCCAACATAGTCTCTCTCCCCGTCGGACCTTGTTCCGAGCCCCCTAGAAACGCCAACGCGGGCACAGCTTCTGGGTCGCCGGCGCATTGGTAAGGTTACGCTCTCCGCTTCCATCCACGTTCACAATGAAGACATCCGAATTGCCCAAACCACCCGAGGGCTTCAGAAAGAAAATCGCAGTGCCATCAGGCGTGAACGTCGGTTTCGTGCCCGCACCGGCGTCAAACTGAGATACGACCTGCCGGTAGGTCCCGCCCAGTCCCACGACATGGATCGCCGTATCGATGCCAAAATAGACATACTGGCTCGTTCTGGTCCACTGAACACCGATATCGTCATTGAGGCGTCCCTGGTAGATGAAAGTTTCGGTAGCAGTAGCGACATTCTGCAGCAGGACCGAGTAGGTGTAGTCAGGCTGGAAACTGGTGATCAGCTTGTAAGCCGCATCCGGCGATGTACATGCGTCGGTTCGCTCCGTAATCGCACACTGTGTTGGAACGAAGAAACTGAAAGTCCGCCCGTCAAGGGTGGAGGCAGAGGCCGCACTGCCGCAAGTTGACTGAGCCAGGTCCGTGCGTCCCACCTCCAGCATCTGCGTCCACGCGGGATCAGTCGTGTATAGATAATAGCCATCGGCAGACTGCACGGTGAAGATGATGCGACCCATATCGCCACTCACCACTGCGGTTGTTGGCGACGGCGACGGCGTCATCGCGGCTGGCGTCGGCCCGACGGTCGGTAGCACCGCACCACCCTGTGTCGACGCTCCGATCTCATCGATGTAGATCGTGCCCTGGGGGGAATTGGCCGCCGGACGATCCAGTACAAGGGCGTAAAACTGCACTGGATAATCGACGGTTCCGTTGTCAGGGCCACCTATGTGGCCCGAGGGCCACGCCAGTCCAGGGGCTAGCCGCCCTACCATCTGTTGCCATCCGGCCGTACCCACCGTTCCCAAATGGACACACCAGATCTCGCCCTGCGCATCCCTGATCCAGAGATTGAGGTACTGGCCTGAGCCATCGCCGTAGATCCAGGCTGAGAAAGTGTCCGGCTGGCCTGAGACTGCTCGTGACTGCACGAACACAACATAGTCGTTGGCTACCGCAGGGAACTGATAGACCAGTTTAGCGGCATACTGCCCGCCCTTCACCTGCTCCTGCGTCTGTGTCAATTCACCATAGGGCTCGTCGCCGCGCCGCCAGGTGCCCCACGTCTCGAAGCTCACGAGCGCGCCCGTCACCGCCGGCGCCCCAAGCGTCGGCGAGGCGCCCAACGTTGGCGAGGAGGTTGCAGTCACCGGGCGTAGCGTCGGCGTCCCGGTGGGCGTGCGAGTCATGGTCGGCGAGAGAGTGGGTGACAGCTTGGCCCCGCCTAACGCCACTGTCGTCGGGCGTACGGTGGGGGACGGCCGGACAAGTGTTGGCGTCGCGGTAGGCGCCGCCGCTGTCGGTGATGACGTCGGCGCTGCTAATGGCGTATCTGACGGAGGGACAACCTCCACCGGCATTACAGCGTCGGTGGGTGCAGGCGCCTCGAGCCAGGGCGTCCACCGCGCCGGCAGCCCGATGTCCACGACACCGGCAAAAGCCAGCGCGACCAGCACTGCCGCCGCGACGAGCAGCAGCGCGATCATGATCACAAGGGGGATCCAC
>JAFGNI010000706.1 GCA_016927095.1 Anaerolineae bacterium
CGGATCACGTTTGCCACCGGCGACGAATACCGCACCGTCATCACGGGGCCGTCCAGCGTGTCGCCCCGCGACCGCACCGGGTCCGTCGGCGCGTAGACCGTCAACGCGTCCTCCGCGACCTCGACCTCATAGACCTGCTGCGCCGTATGCGCCGTCAACCCCGGTCGTACCTGCCAATACCCGTTGGTGAACTTCATTCTGACCTCCTTACAACAGAAATCCGCAGATGACGCAGGCTACACAGATTAATCACTACATACGCGTAGATCCACAGAAATCCGTGAGTGCGCCAGGCACCTGGCTATTTGCTCATTCGCTGATTCTTATATTCTGTTGTTCGAATCTGCGTAATCTGTGGATGCTTTCCGAGTCCGTGAGGCCGGCGGCTTCCATACCTAGGATGACGCCGCCGATGACAGGGGGCACCGTCAACCGCGTCGCACGGGCGCCGGGAGCGACCTCGTGAAGGGTCGCCATCATCTCCGTAGTCAGTAGCGCGCTGACCCCGAAGAGGCTGCCGATCTGCACTACCTCGAAGGCCTCGTTTTCCAGCCCCAGCTGGCGGGTCACGCCCACACAGAGGCTCCCCAACTCGCGTCCGGCCCAAGCGATCAGCTGGTTGGCCACGGTGTCGCCTGCCGCCGCAATTTGGAAAATGGCCGGCGCAGCATCGGTGCCGATCTTGTAGCGACCCATATAGAGCCCCTCCAGCAGGTCACCGGCATCTTTGGCACCCGCAAGAGTTACCAACACACCGGTCAGTGCCGTTTCAGGGCTGCGCTTCGTATAGGCCCGGGAGACCGCGCGGATGGCGCCGGGCACGATCGTGTCCGCCCCGCCATACTCGCCCAGCATCTCTGCACCGCCGGTTGTGTGGCCCAACCGCCCCGCGCGGTTGCGGCCCCAGCAGTTGGCGCCGGTGCCGGAGACCACAGCCAATCCCCATCCCTGCTCTGCGCCCGCCACCAGGCCGATCATCGAATCGTTGACCAGTCTGTACGATCCGCCCAGTCCCAGCGCCCGGATGGCGGCGTCGTGCGGCTCACGCTCGCCCGGCCAGTCGTAACCGGCGATACCATACCCCGCCCCGGCGATCTCGTCCGGCCCGATCCCCGCCGACACCAACGCCGCCCCCACCACCTCGCGCAGCGCTGCCGCCATACCGTCCCAGCCAACCACCTCATAGCTCCCGGCGCCCGCGAGCCCCGATCCCACGACCCGGCCCGTCTCGTCCGCGATCAGGGCGTGACTCTTGGTCCCGCCGATGTCAACACCCAGATGATAAGTTGCCACTCTGCCTCCTTCTGCACAACTGCAGTCAGGAGTCACGAGTCAAGAGTCATGACACCATATCCAGCTTGACGCACCAGGCCGCTTGGATCGGATAGAAACAGCATGACTCTCGACTCTTGACTTTCGACTTTCGACTACCGACTTTTGACGCTGACGCCTTCACCTTACCGTCACCACCCGCCTGTCCGCCGCCGATCGCTCGATCGCCGTGACGATCTGCGTCTGCTTCAGCCCGTCTACTCCGGTGGGCAGTGGGCCGTAGCGTTGCCATGACGAAGGTGTCAGCGTGTCCTCCAGAATGGCATCGACACAGCTATGCATCACACGCCAGCCATCCGGCGGCACGTTCAGCGCCTCGAGGCTAGCCCTGGGCGTGCCCGGCCCCTTCTCAGCAAGTGGGTCCAGGTTGTGGAAGAGGGCGCCCACATGGATATCCTCCTGGGTGAGCGCGGCGTGGTGCGCCTTCAGATCGCGCGAGTTGACCTGCGGGCTCAGGTTCGCCCGCCATCCGGTGTTCTGCGCAAAGCCAGCGATCTTCGTATAGCGCAGGAAGCCCTCCGCGCCGGAGAAGTTGAGGCTGAACTCAACCAGCCCCACCATGTGCTTGATCCACTCTGCCTTGACCCGGAACTTGGCGCCGCTGTCGAAGGTGAGAAAGGCATCGTAGAGGTCCGGCGTGTACTCGAGCACCTCGCGCTGTGAAATGGCAAAGACTTCGGTGATTTCAGAAGGTGCCATCACCCACCGCAGGAAGTCCACCACATGGCTGAGTAGGAAGTGCGCCGTGGACGAGCCGGCCACCCAGTTCCGAGACCGGACACCCCACAGCCGCGTCGGCACGACGATGTTGTCGTCGAGGTTCGCTTCGCCGTAGACGATCCTGCCCAGGAGTCCCTGCTGGATGACGTAATGCGTCGCGCGGTCCAGGGGAGAGCCCCGGTTGGAGTAGTTGATAAAGATCCGCGCCCCCGTCCGCTCCGCGGCCTCGAGCATCTCCTCAGCCTCGGCCACCGTCGTCGCCATCGGCTTCTCCTGGATGATCGCGGGAACCCCGGCCTGGACCGCCGCCATAACCGGATCCCGGTGGAGGGTGTCTGGGGTGGCGACGACCGCTAGGTCAGGTTTCTGTTCGGCCAGCATCGCCTTGTAGTCCGTGTAGACCGATGCCTTGACCGACTGACCGACATCCTCCGCGCGATCCTGGAGCACGTCTGCAACGCCCACGACCGCGACGTCATCGCGCTCGTCCAACCGCTTGACGTACTGCCCGCCCAGAATGCCCAACCCAATCACGCAAGCTCGCAGTGCCATCCTGCCCTCCTTTCGGAAAACGGATCAATCCACAGATTACGCAGATGACACAGATTTGAACTACAACTGCATCAGTCCTCGAAGGTACATGCCTGCCAAACGGCAGTCGGCTATTCGCTCATTCGCTGATTCTATCATTCCGTTGTCGAATCTGTGTGATCTGCGTAATCTGCGGATCCTATGACTTTACTTTCCCGCGCACCAGCGCATCACGTTATCCAGCAGCGTCTGGTACGCCGGATCGAGCCAGACCTCGGTGGTGTGCCCTGGGGTCAACACCGCCACGCGGCCCGCGCCTTCGGTCCGGGTCCAGCCGCCGGGCTGGGTGCCGTGGGTCGAGGTCGTCGTCAGGAAGATGTCCGAGGTCTCAGATTCCATCACCATATGGTAGTGCTCGTCTCTCGCCGTGAAAGCCGTCACGCCCGCTGTCAGCGGATGACCGGCCTTCGGTTCGTGGGTAACCTCGCACTGTGGCGGGTGGTGATCGAAGGCCCCGCCGAGCAAGGGGCGCAGCGTTGTCGTATCCTTGTAGACCGTGCCCGAGTGCATCGCCAGCAGCCCTCCGCCGCCGCGGACGTAAGCCGCGAAGGCCTGCTCCACCTGCGGCGTCACCCACGGCGTCTTGTCGTCGGGCGTCGTGTTGTTCGACTTGGACAAGATCACCAGGGGGTAGTCCGCCAGCTTCTCAGCCGAGAACTCGCTGCCGTCGACGATCCAGTCGAAGACGTACCCCTTCTCCGCCAGCGGTGCCAATCCCTCCCGCACCACCATCGCGGGATGCCAGTAGTCATCGGCCAGTACCAGAACGCGCATCGTGTTGACTCCTCTATGTGGTGATCTCCTGGACCTCAGGCATCGACCAGCCATTCGGCCGTGCATGCCAAATGTACGTCGCCTACGACAAAAGGGCAAGCTACGGGCCATCGGATTGCCGCCTAGCCTGAGGCGTGTACAATGCAGACAGGTGTACACACCATTGCACCACTGTGGACAGGGCTATGGCAGGCTTTGATCTGAACGCGCATAGAGACGCGCTGGCTGCGTACTTCGCGGCTGTTGGCGACGTGTCGCTTGCCTACCTCTTCGGATCCTTCGCTCGGGACGAAGCGTGGGCGTTTAGCGACGTCGACATCGCCGTGCTGCTTAAGCCGCAGACCGGTCGGCGAGCTTGCCTCGAGGCCCGACTCCGGATCGCAGCCGAGGTAGCAGACATCGTGTCCACCGAGGATGTGGACGTGCTGATTCTCAACGAAGCCCCGCCGGCGCTGGCGTATGCGGTGTTGCGTGATGGCGTGTTGCTGTTCTGCCGTGACCCTGAGACGCGGATCGACTTCCATGTCCGCACAGTCAACGCCTATCTAGACTTCAAGCCCATCCTGGAACGACACGAGCGCGCTATCCTCGAGAGTGCGCGGAGAGGAGAGCTGCTGGATGGATACAACCGCCATCGTGGCGCGCTTGAGCGCTATCAGAGAGTGCGTGAACGCCTTGCGCGAACTCCGCCCCCTGACCTATGAGGATTTCGCGGGCGAACATGTTCTTGTCGCTGCAGCGGAGCGTGACCTGCAGGTAGCCATCCAGGCTGCTCTGGACATCGGCAGTAGCATCCTCGCCGGTGTAAATGCCGGCTTTCCTCAGACCTACAGTGACATCTTCCCGTCCCTTGGCGACCTCGGCGTCTTGCCGGCAGACTTCGCAGCACGGTTGGCTAACATGGCCAAGTTCCGGAATGTCCTGGTTCATCTGTACGTCGAAGTGGATACAGCCCTGGTTTATCGCTACATCCAGGAGAACCTTGAGGACTTCGAGGTCTTCGCACGTTATGTCAGCACGTGGCTGGAGGAACACGGAGCCGAGGGCCCGTGATCTCCTGAGCACGCACTAGCGCAGGGCCGAAGGCCTGTCGTAGCTACAGCCGCGTCACGTAGACGTAGTAGGCGCCGCAGAGCGGCTGGTTGCGGTCGTCATCGAACCAAGTGTGCAGCAGCGTCGGGCCGGCCTCGAGCCGGACCGTGAAGACCGCCGCCTTGTCCTCCGGCGCTACCGGCTGGGTATGCCACTGCCGCGCGATCATCATGCGCGCTTGCGCGATGGGCAACGCGACGCCCTCCTCAAGATAGCCGTCGGTCAGCTCAGCAGCGGGACAGGCCTCGGTCAGGCGCAGACCATCCCCGTCGGGCCCGCTTTCGCGGGGCCACCGGCGCAGCTCAAAGCGGTAGGTGCCCGCCTGCGCCACGTCAAGGTGCCAGTAGCTGTTCTTGCGCACGCCCACCCTGACCTGGTGCTGCTGGTCCACGAAAACGTCCCGCCATTCGCAAGCGGAGAGCATCATGGGGTTCTCCGCGTCGCTGCCGATGATGATGCGCTGGACCTGATTTGCCACCGGCTCGACGCCGGCCCACCACGCGTCCAGCGCCGCCTCCATCGCGCTCGCCACCTCGGGGTATTGGTCGATCACGTTGTGTTCCTGTGCAGGGTCGCTGCGCAGGTCGTACAGTGCCACCGACTCCAGCAGGCGCCAGTGCTTCCAGAGCACCGCCGCACCCTCGCGCCGCATGACTGCCTCGCTATCAGGCGACGGGTAGTCGAAGCGCGGCATGCGGCTGTAGTTCACCGCCAGCACGCGATCCTCCGGTACCCTGGCCTCACGTCGCAACACCGGGGCCAAACTGATCCCGTCGAAATTCACGCCCTCCGGCGCGTCCAGCCCGCAAAGGTCGATGAGGGTCGGCAGGATGTCCTGGACCTCGGTGAGACCGTCGATGTCGCGGGGCTCGCCCAGCCCGCCGTCAGGCCAATGGATGAAGCAGGGCACACGGTGGCCACCCTCCCACAGCGAGCACTTCGCCCCCCGCATCCCGGCGTTGTAGTAGGTCGGACCGAAGGTGCTGCCGTTGTCGGTCATGTAGATCAGCATCGTGTTGCCTGCGATGTCCTGGGCCTGCAGGAAATCCCGGAGCCGGCCCAGGTGGCCATCGAGATTGCGGATCATCGCCAGGAAGCGGATCAGGTTGGCACGATGTGGCGCGTCCATCGCCGGCAGCGCGTCCTCGTGTGCCGCGAAGGCCTGCTCTATGGCCTCCCGGTCCGCCGCGGGGACGAACCAGGGGGCATGGGGCGCATTCGTCGGTAGGTAGGCGAGAAAGGGCTCGCCCTGTGCTGCCCGCGCCGCCATCCAGGCCATCGCCTCACGGAAGAAGACCTCGGTGCAGTACCCCTCATAGCGCACCAGCTCGCCGTTGCGGTGGTAGACATCGTCGAAGTAATCGTTCTCCCAGTAGTCGGGGAGCGAGCTGATGTGGGACGAAGGGAACCAGAGGCTCTCGTCGAAGCCGCGGTCCTCAGGCCGGAAGGGGTAATTGTCGCCGAGGTGCCACTTGCCAAAGACGCCGGTGCGGTAGCCGCCCGCACGGAAGACATCGGCCATTGTCTGTAGATCGGCACGCAGAAGGGTCCGCCCGCTGCTGACGTTGACGGCGCCGTTGCGGGCGGCATCAAGGCCCGTCAGCAGCTGCCCGCGGGTGGGCGTGCACATCGGCGCCGCGTGGAAGTCCGTCAGGCGGACGCTTTCCGCATAGAGCGCGTCCATGTGCGGCGTCTGCGCCACAGGATTCCCGTGGCAGCCCAGGTCGCCGTAGCCCTGGTCGTCGGTGATGACGAGGATGACATTGGGGCGCGATGTTGTCATAGAGGGCTCCTTTCACGTAGGCCAACGTAGGCTAAGGATAGACCACGATACCTTGCGCGCAAGTCCGATCCGGCGCCCGTCTCTGCCAGCCCAAAGACCGCAAGGGGCAGGCACAAGACCCGCCCCTACGTTGTACGACTTACACGCGATGGCAGCCGAAGCATCTGCTATTCGCGGAGATTCGCACACATTCGCGGTTGTTCACCACGTCTGAATCACTGCTATCTGTGTGATCTGCGTAAGCTGTGGATCAGGCTTTCTCGAAGCGGAAGACGCGGAACATGTGCGGGCCTACCTGCGTGGCCATCCGCGTCACGCCCGTGGGGCGCTGGAACCAGTCGAGCACCGGCTCACCCGCCGGTTCCTCGCCTGTCAGCAGGTCGCGAACCACGGTCACGCCCTCGGCTGCGACGAGGCTGATATCGACGACCTCAGGCAGGAAAGACTCGACAATAAGCGTGTTGTTGTCATAGGCGAACATGGCCACCTGCGGCGGGGCGTCGACGCGCACCGGCAGATCGGCCACAACGGTCTGCCGGATGCGGGCCAGCACGGGCTCCGGGAGCTTGTACAGGTCATCCAAGTTGTCCGGAACCGTCAAGACGTAGAGGACACCTGACGCGTAGGCCGCCGAGTGAAGCAGCGGATGGCCCGTGGTCTCGGTCAGGCCCGAGATCTCCTCCCAAGAATCATTGGTCATGTAACGGATATGCGGGATCAGGATGGAGCCATTGCCCGGCACCCGGGTCCGCCAGCCCATCAGGTACTCGCTCACGATGGCCTTGGCATCGGTGACCTTCATCTCGACGATGTCCTCGATCGTGTTCCCAGGATCACCGCCCTGCAGCGCCTTGTACAGTCCCGACGTCACCACGACGCGCTTGCCGTCAAGCAGGTGCTGTCGGATCTTCCCGACGATGTCGGGATCGGCAGCCGCCGCCTGGGTCAGGAGCACCGTATTCGCCTCCGCCGGGAAGGTAGCCTGCAGCGCGATGGGGATGCCCAGCATGCCCAAGTAGTTGTGCAGGAAGTCTTCATCCGATGTGGCGTGGTAGGGACGATAGCTGGCGACGCCGACCGGCTGGCCCAGCTCGCCCACGATGTCGTCGACGAGCTCGAAGGCGTGGCCCGCCGCCAGGGAGTAGGTCGCATCCTCGACCAAGGTGCCGTCCGCCTTCCGGTAGCCGCGCCCATCGATCATCGCATCGAAGTCGACGCCTACGCCCCAGCTCCGGGGCGCCGCGGGCCGGTCGCCCTGCCAAGGAGCGCGCTGCTCCGGCATCAGCCCGCGGATCAATGAGCGATAATCGAAAAGCGTGCACTCTGGCGCCTTGGCAAAGACGGTGAGCCAGAGCTGCTCGGCGTAGCGATCGATGGTCGTCGCCCCACCGGGATCCACCCAGCCGCCGAGGTTGGCGCCGGGCTTAAGCGACTCGAAGTAGCGAACGAGCTCGTAACTCTCATAGGGCTGCAGATGCTGCATGCTCACAACGGCATCGCGCGTCTCCGTGCCGGTGTAGAGCCCGTCGAAGATCGGCGGCTGCAGTTCCAGGTTGAAGCCCAACGCGGGGAAGTGCTCGTACCAGTTGGGATACTTGATGGTGACGCGCACGTCCGGGTTCACGGCTTTCGCCGGCCCCACCACCAGCTCCTGGGCTGCTTCCGCCATCAGCTGCAGGCGATAGTCGGTCCACGAGCGATCGCCCTTGGCCTCGATGCAGGCCGGGCACTTGCAGTTGGTGAAGAAGAAATCGTCGAGGATGAAGTCATCAAAGAGCGACGCCGTGAACTCGGCAATCTCCTGCACCTTGGCCCGGGACTCGGGCCGGGTGTAGCAATAGGTCTGGAAGCGGTTACGCTCATTCAGCGTGTAGGTGATCCCACCGCTGGTGTCGACCCCACGGTCGGCAAAGAACCGCTTCGCGCCCTCGATCGTGGCGCGATCGGGCATCACCGTGTCGCGGTGGGTCTCCAGATAGACCTTACTCACCTTCAGATGGCGTTGCATAACGTCAAAGCGCGCCGCCAGCAGCTCCAGATCCGCCATCTCCCGCACCTCATAGGCGCGCGTATAGATGGCTACATCGAAGTTCCGATACCGTTCACTCGTCACAGACACCTTTCACCTCCATAGATGGATTGGATGATACAGGCTGCTCGTGCGCCATTCGGTGATGCCTTCATCCGCCGCTTCGCTTATGTGCTGATTCACCGCCCTCCCGCTCCGTCTCCGACCGCGCCCTGCGTGTGGTGGCCCATATAGTCCAGGAGCGCCCAGCGCCCCGAGGCCAATTGGCGCCGGAGCGAATCTTCGGCAGCCTCAACGTCCCGCGCCTGGAGCGCAGTCAGCAGCTCGCGATGTTGGGCGATGCCGTGGGTATTCAGCCGGTGTTGGAGGTCGTAGGATTCGATCAGCAGCGCCATGCGATCCGACAGCAAGGGCAGCATCTCCAGTAGGACGCTGTTGCCCGACACCTCCACCAGGATCTCGTGGAAACACCGGTCCGCGGCATTGAAGCCGGCACGGTCGCCAGCTGCGTAGGCTGCCTCCTGCATCTCGATAGCCGCCTGCAACCTGGATAGCGCGGCCTCATCAGCCCGGGTCGCGGTCAGGCGCACGGCGAGTGCCTCCAGCTCGATGCGCACCGCGAAGACGTCGCTCACCTGCTCGGCAGTCAGCGCGCGCACCCGGGGTCCACTGTACGGGATCACCTCGACCAGCCCGACCCGCTCCAGCCGCGCAATGGCCTCGCGCAGCGGGGTATTGCTAACATCCAGATCGTTGGCCAAGTGGGTGAGGTTCAGGCGGGTGCCTGGGAGGAACTCCCCACTCAAGATCCGTTCCCGCAATGCGACATATACCCGGTCGGACAACGTGCCGGTATTAATCATCGCCTGGCCTCCCCTCGCGAACTATGCATCGTGCATCGTGCATGCTAAGGCGATAGGGTAGGATGTCAAACGCCATTTACGCGGTTGCCGCGGCTGCGATCCGGACCGCGACGCATCGGGCGAGGTATTCCGGCGCGCAGTCGGCAGACCGGCCTGGACAGGCGGACCGACATCGCCAAGATGCGATGGCCCTGCGGATCGTGCTGCCTCCCCGGTAACGCAGAGGGAGAGACGGCACAATGTGTGTGGGCGCGGCGGCAGGGGACACTTAGGTGTCCTTCACCGCCCGTATCGAAAAGAAGCGCGGGAGCGTGACCCCGTTCCGGGGCTCCGCCATCATCGTGCCGTCGGGCTCACGTCGGTAAGACAGGACGTTGTCCTCAACGCGGCAGAACTCGTGGAGGAACTCCAACCGCAGCCCCGCCTGACAGATCGCGGTCACGATCTCGCCTAGCCCGTGCTGCCAGTAGTAGGCGGTGTTGACCGAGGGATGGTCGGGGGCGGCATAGGAGCCCGGTTCGTCGAAACGCACCGGTTCGGACTGCGCGACGTACCCGATCTGAACCGGCATCCCGCTGGCATCGGGACGCGGCGCTAGGACGACCCGCGCGATCGGGTGGCGGTCATACATGTAGAAGACGCCGCCGGGCCTCAGGCATGCGGCGACGGTCTCGCCCCAGCGGTCCAGGTCGCGCAGCCAGGGCCAGACGCCGCCGGAGGCGAAGACGATGTCAGAGGCGGCAGTCAGGCGCGTGGGCAGCTCGTAGACGTCGGCACAGATGAACGTCGCCTCCAGGGCCAGCTCGTCGTTGAGCCGCCGCGCCACATCGATTGCCGCGGGCGAGAAATCGACGCCGGTCGCAGCCGCGCCCCGCCGCGCCCACGAGAGCGTGTCCAGCCCGAGGTGACACATCAGGTGGAGGAGCGTCCGTCCGGACACCTCCCCCACTTCGACGAGTACTGCGGGGTCCAGTGTGCTGCCGCCGGCCCGCACCCGCCGCAGCTGGTCGCGGTAATCCTCGCTACAGGTCGTGTGGAGCGCTGTCCAAGTGTCCCAGAGCGCACGATTGGCCTGCGTGTAGCGGTCGATGATGTTCTCCCTCCCTAAGCCGGCGGGACCCCAGTACGCCTATCGTCAACCACCGTGAGGACGGTCCTTCAGTGAGTTCAGCCGTTGTCAGTGACTCAGTGATTCAGCCGTTCACCGCGACCTGCCCAGCCTCAAAGTCCGCCACGACCTCGTAGCGCGCACCATCGGCACCAGTAATCCAAACCCCGCGCACGAGGTCTCCAGCTACCGGCAGCCGCCCGCCCGTCATCGCCGCCGTCTCCTCAGCCGAGCCACCGGCGATGACGGCAAAGCCCACGTCAATCAGGACCTCGTCCGGCGCGGTCGGCGTGACGGCTGACAGCGTCGAACTGCACACCTCTTCCACGTAGAGCGACCGGTATCTACCGCCGCGTCGAGTTGCCGACCGGTCCACGACGAACCCGTCACTGCCGTAAAGCACCCGGACTTCCAGCACCTCATCCACCGAGAGCCACGGGCTGTCCAGCACCACCACCTCATCCTCCTCCGGTGGCGACACGAACATCCGTTCACCAGAAGTTGTTCGGATCGTCCGTCGAAAGCCGTTGAAGCAGTCATTGACCATGTTGAGGTGCAGCCCCTTCAGCGTGGTCAGATATCCCAACCGGTCGTCCGCAGCGACGACCAGCTGCAGCCCTACGCAGGTGCGACCATCGGGCAACGCCACGAAGGCCAGGTAGGTAACCGCCTGGTCGGTACACAGGGCGCCCTCGTCCACTCGCAGGTCGACGCCCTCCATCACCGCGCCGCAGGTCGCAAAGCCACCGTCAAAGGTCTCGATCCGGTGGTGGAGCAGTCGCCGGTGCTTGCCGCTGTCGTGACCCTCGTCCCCCAGGAAACGCACGACCGGCGCCAGGCTGAGCGACCACTCTGCCATGCTGATCGCCGTCGGGTCGCGAGGCGGCAGGCAGAGGCCCTGCGTCAGCCCGTGCGCCCGCCAGGCGAAGGAGGCAAGACGCGTTTCAGAGCGATGCAGCACCGCCCCGTGCTCCGGCTCGCACCAGCCACCGGCGACCGAGGCCTCGAAGGGCGCCAGCGGGGCCTCGGGCTGCGTCATCAGGGGCAGGTAATTGACCAGCATCGAGAGCGCCACGGCGCGATCGGACTCCAGCCGGGTGAAGTAGTGAGGGTTGACATCGCGCATGTGGCTCATCCGCCGCCCGTAGAAGGTGCCGTCGGGGCTCA
>JAFGNI010000143.1 GCA_016927095.1 Anaerolineae bacterium
GCGGATCCCTCAGGACTGCATCTGGCGTAGGGAAGGGCAGTGAGATTCGGAGACCGGCCTCACCCCAAGTCACGGGTTAGGACATCCAGGAACTCGCGATTGGTCCGCGTCTTGCGCATCCGCGACAGCAGTGCCTCGTGCGCGGCGGTGATATCGTATCCCTGGGTCGTGCTGGTGCCTGTCATCATCTGTGACATCATACGGCGCATCAGCCAGACCTTGCGCAGGGTCTCCTTATCCAGGAGCAGCTCCTCACGACGCGTACCGGACCGGATGATATCGAAGGCCGGGAAGATGCGGCGCTCTTCGAGCTTGCGGTTCAGGTGCAACTCCATATTGCCGGTACCCTTGAACTCCTCGTAGATCATGTCGTCCATCCGGCTGCCCGTGTCGATCAAGCAGGTAGCGATCACCGTCAGGCTGCCCCCCTCCTCGATATTGCGGGCCGCGCCAAAGAACCGCTTGGGCGGATAGAGCGCAGCAGGATCGAGACCACCCGACAGCGTGCGCCCGCTGGGCGAAACCAGCAAGTTGTAGGCACGCGTCAGCCGGGTGAGGCTATCCGTCAGGATCGCCACATCGCGACCGATCTCAACAAGGCGCTTAGCGCGGTTCAGCGCCATCTCCGCAACCCGAGCCTGGTGGCCCACATCCTCATCAAAGGTCGAGCTGATGACCTCAGCGTCGACGGAGCGGTCCATATCCGTGACCTCCTCCGGGCGCTCGCCGATCAGCACAACCATGAGATGGACGTCGGGATGATTGGCCGAGATGCCGTTGGCGATCTTCTTGAGCACCGTCGTCTTGCCGGCCTTGGGCGGCGAGACGATGATGCCACGCTGGCCAAAGCCAATGGGTGAGACGAGCTCAAGGAGCCGTTGCGTCAGCATGCGAGGGCCGGTATTGAGGTTGAAGGGCTTCGTCGGGAAGATCGGCGTCAATCGCTCAAAATGCGGGCGGTGCTTGGCGAGTTCCGGGTCCATGCCGTTCACGGCCTCGATGCGCAACAAGCTGCGGTACTTCTCCGTGTCTTTGGGCGGGCGGACCTGTCCTACGACCATATCGCCGGTTCGCAGGCCAAAGCGCCGAATCTGGCTTTGTGACACATAGACATCATCGGGTCCCGGCACGTAGCGCGAGGACCTCAGGAAACCGATGCCCTCGTCCGTGATCTCCAGAATGCCGCCGCCAAAGCTAAACCCCTCGCGCTCCGCCTTGGCTTTCAGCAACAGCAGGATCAGGTCGTCTTTCTTGAGACCGCTATAGCCCGACACGCGGTAATCGCGAGCGAGTTCGCGCAGCTCCTGCAAGCGCACTTGTTCCAGATCCGCCATGTCCATCTTGCGAAGGGCATCGCGATCCACTGGTTGCTTCTTCTCTCGCTGTTCACCAGATTCCGATGTCTCCATTTCATCCGCAGATGGCTCCTGAATCTCGGGGTCAGGGCTCGAGAACTCGATGTCTTCTTCAATCTGCACTTGATCTTCCGTATGCACGTTCTTCCTCCTAAATGGTTATCTCACTAACCATGGTTGTGTTCAAATCAGCGCGGCGCTACCGCACACGACATCTTCCCCAAAATAGATACTACGCCAGCCACTGAGCCAGCATATGACCCAGGATTCCGGCCCACAGGATGCTATCCATGCGGTCCAGCATACCCCCGTGTCCAGGGATCAAGCTACCGGTATCCTTCACACCTGCCTCACGCTTCATCATCGAGATGAGGAAGTCACCTGCAGGACAGAGGAGGCTGACAACGCCTCCCACCAGCAGACCATGCCCCAGTGCCACAGCGGAGGTGCCGCCCGAGAGCATCGATCCTAGCCAGGCCAGGAACAATCCCCCCACCACCCCGCCCAATACCTGGGCGGCATAGCCCTCCCAACTCTTCCCCGGGCTGATCGTCGGGGCCATCTTGTGGCGCCCCCAGCGCGTGCCGGCGATGTACGCTGCCGAATCACCAATCCACACTGCGCCACACGCCGTGAGCAACCACCACAGACCGGAAGGCGCTGAGCGTAAGGCGATCAGGTGCCCGCCGCCAATCCCCAGATACATGCCGCCGGCCAACAACAACGCCCACATTTCCGTTGCGCCGCGTTGGTTGTCACGCCGGCGCGCCCAAAATAGCACCCAGAGCGACGCCCCAAGCAGTGAGAGTGTGCCCCAGGGGAGATGCAGGCTTTCAGATTCCCACACAATATCCAGGCCAAAGGCCACCATCAACAGAACCAATATGGGAAACTGCAATCGATAGCCTGATCGCGCTAGCATCTGGGCGTACTCCACCCCGCCCAGAAGCGTGGCCACGATAATTAACACACGGTATGGCCAGCCGCCGATGGCGAATAGCAGCAGAACAACGGGTAACAGGATCGCGGCGCTGATCACCCGTGTTTTCAGCAACTAGCCTCGCCTCCCACAATAGAGGGTTCCCACGAAGCTTCTAGCCAGACGGCGTTTGTGCAGCCCATTCAGTTCTGGGTAGAGATAGTCCAGATGACGGCTAAATAAACCGGTTGAAACAGCAGTGAAGGATGAACTGAAGCTTCCTTGGCCTTCGCGGGATAGAGGTCCACGGAGGCTACGGCATACACAGTCTGATACTAATGCTCAGAACTGGTTAGGGGGATAGGGCCTCGGTCAGAGGCGATCCCAGGGGAGAACAAGGCGATTACAAACCCACTTCTGCTGCCAGATTCGACTTCTCAGCTATCGCTTAGACCACCAAAACGCCGGTCACGTTCACCATAGGCCACGAGCGCACGGTAGAACTCTTCCTTGTCGAAATCCGGCCAATAGGCCGGTGAGATATAGTATTCGGCGTATGCGCTCTGCCACAACAGGAAGTTGCTGATCCGGAACTCCCCACTGGTCCTGATGACCAAATCGACGGGCGGCTGCCCCGCTGTGTATAGATGTGCGTCAATAACGTCTTCTGTCACGTCCTCCGGTGGTATGTCTTCGCGCATGATCTCGCGGACAGCTGAGACAATCTCCTGGCGACCCCCATAGTTGAAGGCTATGTTGGCGATCAGACGATCGTTGTCCTTCGTGAGATCTATGGCCGCTTCGATCCGCGTCTTGAGGCTATCCGACAACGGGGTCAAATCCCCGATATGTCTCAATTGTACACCATTCTTGTGCAATTCGTCAACTTCTTTCTCCAGAGCCTCGGCCAATATCTGCATCAGCCCGTGCACCTCTTCCTCGGGCCGGCTCCAGTTCTCGGTGGAGAAAGCATACAACGTCACAACCGGCACGCCGAATTCCACAGCCGCGCGCAGGACGCGTCGCAGGTTCTCGACACCGGCGCGGTGACCGGCGAGGCGCGGCATTGCGCGCCGGCGCGCCCAACGACCGTTGCCATCCATGATGATACCCACATGCTGGGGCAACACACGCAGCGCCGGATAGGTCTTTTCAGCGGCTTTGCTCATAGCCTTCCAAAGTGATCTTGACGCACAAGGGGCGAACTAGGTGTGATATCAGAGAGAACTAGATCTCCATGATATCATGTTCTTTTCGGTCGCCAATGTCCCCAACTTGCTCGACATATTTGTCAGTCAGCTCCTGGAGTTTGTCCTGGCCCCGGGTCAAGTCATCCTCTGAGATGAGCCCTTCGCTCTCGTACTCGCGCATCTCGTTCAAGGCGTCGCGGCGCACGTTGCGCAACGCTACCCGAGACTCCTCCACGCGGCGGCTGACCTGCTTCACCATCTCCCGGCGCCGCTCCTCCGTCAACCGTGGAATGGGAATGCGGATAATCCGACCGTCGTTGTTGGGATTGAAACCCAGGTCCGCCTGCTGGATGGCTTTCTCGATCGTGCCCAGGGAAGAAGGATCATAGGGACGCACGACCAGCAGGTTTGGTTCCGGTGCGGAGATCACGGCGAGCTGGATGAGGGGCGTGGCTGTGCCATAGTAGTCGACCGTCACCCGCTCGACCAATGCCGGAGAAGCACGCCCGGTGCGCACAGTGCGCAGATCGAGTTCGAGCGCCTGCACCGTCTTGACCATGCGGTCTTCAGTCTCGTTCAGTAGATCCTGGATCATCTTGACCTCCCAGGCCGATAGGGCCCCCTAAAGCATTGCTGCTCGTTGCCTTTTCATTCCTCCAGTCGACGGCGCGCGATCAACCACCGACGAACGTGCCCACGGGCTCACCACCCACGACGCCCTCCAGGCTATCCTGATCCCAGAGGTTGAGAACAACGATAGGCACGTGATTATCCATACACAGGGTGATTGCCGTGGAATCCATCACCTGTAGCTGCAAGTTGAGGGCCTCCAGGTAGGTCAGCCGCTCGAACCGCTTAGCTTCGGGGAATTTGTGTGGATCCTTGTCATAGACGCCATCTACTTTGGTGGCCTTGATCAGCAGGTCTGCGCCGATCTCCGCGGCTCGAAGCGCTGCCGCAGTATCCGTCGTGAAATAGGGACTCCCCGTCCCCGCCCCGAAGATCACCACGCGGCCCTTCTCCAGATGCCGCATCGCTCTGAGGCGGATGTAGGGTTCCGCAATCGCCCGCATCTCAATGGCGGTTTGCACGCGTGTCACCACACCTTCGCGTTCCAGCGCATCGGCGAGCGCCAGTGCATTCATAACCGTGGCAATCATGCCGATCTGGTCGGCCCGGGCCCGATCCATCCCGTGGGCCATACCATCCGTACCGCGCCAGAGATTGCCGCCGCCGATGACGACCGCCGTATCGACCCCCTGGGCATGGATGGCAGCGATGCGAGATGCGAGCTCTTGTGCACGCGCGGGGTCGATACCACACCCACCAGGGTTAGACAGAGACTCCCCACCGACCTTGATAATGACGCGTTTGTAGCGAGGTTGTGTCACAGGTGCTCCTCACCCAAAAAACGGCCTGGAGGTTAACCCTCCAGGCTTTCTCCTAACTGATAGCGGGCGAATCGTCGAATGACGATGTTCTCACCGATCCTAGAGATATGTTCGTTCAGGAGATCCTCGATCGTCCTATCTTCATCGCGGATGAAGGGCTGCTCCAACAGACAAGCCTCCTGATAGAACTTCTCCAATCGCCCCTCGACGATCCGGTCTATGATGCGCTCCGGTTTGCCCTCGTCGAGCGCCTGGGCGCGATAGAGTGCCTTCTCACGTTCGAGCACGTCCTCTGGGACGTCCTCCCGGGCGACGTAGTCCGGCCCCATCGCGGCGATCTGCATCGCGACATCGTTGACAAAGGACTGGAACTCATCGGTACGGGCCACGAAGTCGGTCTCACAGTTGACCTCAACCAGCACACCGATCCGCCCACCGCCATGGATATAGGCGTGGATCAGGCCATCCTCAGCCGCGCGATCCTTGCGCTTGGCAGCTTGCGCCAATCCCTTCTCACGCAGGAAATCAACAGCTTTCTCATAGTCCCCATCAGCGGCCTCGAGAGCCTTACGACAGTCTAGAATGCCTGCGCCCGTTGCCTCGCGCAGCTCCTTAACCATGGCTGCCGTGATTGCCATTACTCCTCCTCCACAATGTCGTCAGCGTCATCGTCTTCATCTTCGTAGTCGTAGTCATCTTCGCCTTCGTCGTAATCCTCTTCGTCCCCGTCCTCATCCTCGAATTGGATGCGGCGGAGCCGGGCAAGGGTCTCCGCGCTCAGGTACTTCTCATCCTCAGCGTAGACTTCCTCTTCCTCGGGCGCCACCTCTTTGCGAAGTGCCAGCCCCTCCAGCACAGCATCAGCCATCTTGGAGGTCATCAGGCGAATCGCGCGGATCGCGTCATCATTACCGGGAATGACGTAGTCGATCTGATCGGGGTCACAATTCGTGTCCACGACGGCAACGATGGGGATACCCAACCGGTCTGCTTCTCTTACAGCAGTGTCCTCGTTGTGGACATCAATGACGAAAATTGCCCCTGGGAGACGCTCCATATCCCGAATGCCACCCAGGCGCGCGTTGAGCTTCTCGATCTCGCGATCGCGCATCAGCGCCTCTCGCTTCGTGAGCAGCGCGAACTCGCCCGCCTCTCGACGCGCCTCAAGATCCTTGAGGTGGTCAATCCGTTCCTTGATCGTCTGCCAGTTCGTCAACGTGCCGCCCAACCAACGCTGGTTCACATAGGGCATATTGCAGCGGGTGGCTTCCTGCCGGATGCTCTCCTGTGCTTGGCGCTTCGTGCCGACAAACAGGATCTTGTGGCCCTGAGCGACGAGGTCCCGCACTAACGCGTAAGCATGCTCCAACGCCTTCACAGTCTGCTGAAGGTCGATGATATGAACCCCATTGCGCTCGGTGTAGATGAATCGCGACATCTTGGGATTCCAACGTCGCGTCCGGTGCCCGAAGTGCACACCGGTCTCCAGCAACTGCTTCATGGTTACAATCGCCATAGCTCTTCAATCCTCCTAAGTATGTTTTGGGCCTCCGCGATGATCTCTCCGACCAGGAACCGGTTGCGCCGGCACCCCCCGAGCGGTCCCATCGCGTGTGTTTTGGGTTTCCTTACCCGACAGGCAATTCTACCATAAAAGCCCC
>JAFGNI010000144.1 GCA_016927095.1 Anaerolineae bacterium
ACCGCTTCTCTTACCCCGGGAGGACGCTTTGCCGGTCACAATGCACGATGTAGCTGAGCGCGCAGGGGTCTCCGTCCGCACCGTATCCCGTGTTGTGAACAAGAGCGAAGAGCTGTCTGACGCGACCAGGCAGCGCGTTCTCCTCGCCATCAAAGAACTGGGCTACCGGCCCAGCAAGCTGGCGCGGGCATTGGTCACGCAGCGCACGGAAACCATTGGATTGCTCATCCCTGACATCACCAATCCGTTTTTCTCCGAGGTAGCGCAAGGCGTCGGGGTCGCCGCAGAGGAACAGGGGTACAGTCTGCTGTTGGCCAACACCGATCTTGACGCTGACAAGGAGGTGAAAGCGCTGTGGAACCTCGCGGACCACGCGGTGGACGGCGCGATCCTCTTTGGGAGCCCGGGTTCCGAAAGAGCCCTGCAGGAGTTTGCCTCTGAGTATGCGCCGGTTGTGGCGATCAACAATTACCGCCTTGCGTCCGCGCACCCGTGCATTGGGTGTATTCGGACCAGCCTCGTCGAGGGCGCGGAACTGGCGGTCAATCACCTGGCCAACCGCGGCCACCGGGCGATCGCGATGCTTTCTGATGTATACGAACCTAGTCTGCTCGCCCGCGTTCGCGGGTATCGCGAGGCCCTAGAGGCCCGTGGGCTCCCCGTGCGCGATGATTGGATTGCTCGAGGCCGGCCCGTGATTGATCACGGCTACAGGGCAACCCTTCGCCTGCTCAAGGCGTATCCCGAGATCACGGGCATCTTTGCCTACAACGACCTCCTTGCCGTCGGGGCGATCCAGGCCTGCAAAGAGCTGCGCCGCCGCATTCCCGATACCTGCGCCATTGTCGGGTTCGACAACATCCGTCTCGCCGCTTTGATCTCTCCGTCTCTGACGACCATCCACATTGACAAATACCGGCTAGGGCGGGAGGCCTTTGATCGGCTCCTGGAGATGCTTGACTGTCCAGAGACGACGCCTGTAACGGTGCAGATGCCTGTTTCGTTGGTGGTGCGTGAGTCGGCCTGAGGGCAGACTCCGACCACAGACCATTGTGGTGGACGGGCAACCGTGTGCGCCTGTTGGCTTGTCGGCCCGGATCGCCCATCCGATATGGCTGGCTACTGTGGCTCGCTAACAGTCACCGTCTTTTGGCAGAGTCTCGCGGAAGCCGCAGTGCTCCGTGAACCTGGCTCGTAGTAACCGCTTCAGCGGTTCCGCGGCTGAGGCCGCGACGACACATCACAGCTATCAGGTTAGCTGAGCACTAGGTGCTAGAGGTGTCGTTACAATGGCGTACCAGGTACCACCTTAACCAAAAAGGATGCGTCTATGACAGAAGCGAACGCGATGAAGAGCGAACCGGTTCTTGAACTGAGAGACCTTCAGACGTACTTCTTCCTGGAGGGTGGGGGCGCCGTCCGGGCGGTGGATGGTGTCAGCTACGCCGTCGGACGCAATCAGACATTGGGCGTGGTGGGTGAGAGTGGGTGCGGCAAGAGCGTGACGGCGCTCTCGATTATGCGTCTGATCAAATCGCCGCCCGGAAAGATCGTGGGGGGGCAGATTCTCTTTCGCCCCAACGGCTCCAAAGCGATAGATCTGGCCAAGATGGATCCCCGCGGTCCGGAGATCCGCCGTATCCGCGGTGGCAAGATCGCGATGATCTTCCAAGAGCCGATGACCTCGCTCAACCCGCTCTACACCGTTGGTCATCAGATCTCCGAGTCTGTCTCCTTGCACCAAGGCGTAGGGCCGCGGGAGGCAGAGGCGCGTGCCCTGGAGATGCTGCGGCGCGTGCGCATTGCCGACCCCGAACAGCGCATTGACGAATACCCCCACCAGATGAGCGGTGGCATGCGCCAGCGCGTGATGATCGCGATGGCGCTGTCCTGTAACCCGGCGGTGCTCATCGCCGACGAGCCGACGACGGCCCTCGACGTGACGGTGCAGGCGCAGATCCTGGACCTCATGCGGGAGTTGCAGCAGGACTTCGGTTCGTCGATCATCATGATCACCCACAATCTGGGCGTGGTCTCCCAAACGGTCGACCACGTTGCGGTGATGTACCTGGGCAAGATCGTGGAGTACTCCGACGTGAACACAGTCTTCCATAGTCCGGCCCACCCCTACACGGTCGGGCTCCTTGAATCCGTGCCGGTCTTCGGTCGCAAGGGTGAGAAGATCCTGGTGCCGATCAAGGGCATGGTGCCGACCCCAACGGACAAGATCGTGGGCTGCTCTTTCGCGCCCCGCTGCCCGAAGGCGATGGACATCTGTACCCGAGAGGAGCCGGTCTACAAGGAGGCCAAGCCTGGACACTGGGTCGCCTGTTGGCTTTGGGACTAGACTGGCTTGCGGTGACCCGCAGCCGGCCGAGCCTAGCACAGGCTCTGGCCTCAGGCAGACGAAGGATACTAGCCGATGAGGCGTTTTCGACCGAAAGGAGGGCCTATTGACCGAAGGTTGCAGAGCTCAGCATCGCTTCTGGATCCAAGTACGTGCTGTTTCATCCACAGGAGGAGATTGATGAACAGAAGACGCTTTTCATTTGGTCTGTCCGCGCTGGTGGTGTTGCTTTCGTTGCTGTTGACACAGTGCGCGCAACCGACACCGGAGACGATCATCGAGACCGTCGTTGTAGAGAAGACGGTCGAGGTTGAGAGGACGGTCGAGGTCGAGAAGGTGGTCGAGGTCGAGAAAGAGGTCGAGGTCGAAAGGCTGGTCGAGGTGCAGGGCGCCATCCCCTATCCGGAGGGTGTGCCGATGGCAACGGGAGGTGAGACCGGCGAGGCTGTGCGCTACAGCCTTGATGAGCTCTTCACCTACGAGGCCTTGCCGGCCTACCAGCAGGCCCCGTGGCTCGATCAGTTTGTGGCGAACGGTACGCTGCCACCTGTTGAGGAACGGCTACCCAACGAGCCTCAGGTGATGCTCGCCTCGGCGATGTCGTCAGGCCTCGGTCAGTATGGGGGCATCTGGCGCGATTTCTCCGCATGCCCCACCGAGGGCTGGAACCTCGGCGCCGGGCAGACGCAGGGCTGGTTCGGCCTCAACATCATCTACGAGGAAGCCCTGGTCTTGACGGGCCCTCTCTTCCGGTATGAGAAGGCGGAGCCCCTGCCGAACCTGGCTAAGAGCTGGGAGTGGTCTGACGATGGCATGGAGCTCACGATGCACCTGATCGAGGGTGCCAAGTGGTCCGACGGTGCCCCCTTCTCCGCCGATGATGTGATGTTCACCTGGGAGCACCTGATCCTGGATCCCAACGTCGCCGCCAGCTCCACCTCGCGCTCCTTCTGGCAGATCAACGGCGAGGACGTTAACCTGGAGAAGGTGGACGACTACACCATCAAGTGGACCTTCCCGGTGGCCTACCCCACCCAGTTGCTCTTCAGCATGGACGAGTACGACTTCGCCGTCTGGCCCAAGCACATCTGGGAGCCGCTGCACCCCGCGTTCTCCGACAACGACTACGTCACCTTTGAGAAGGCGTGGCCCCCCGACCGGCTGCCGCCTGTCGGCATGGGCCCGTGGATCGCTGTGGAGTACCGGACCGACGAGTTGATGGTCCTCCGGCGCAACCCCTACTACTGGAAGGTCGACGAGAACGGCAACCAGCTCCCGTACCTGGACGAGGTCACCTTTGAGAAGGGCTCGAGCGGGGTCGGTCGCACGCTGAGCACGATGGCGGGCAGCGGCGATCACGCCAACCTGGAGAACCCGAGCACCTTCACCGAGCTCCTGACCCGCGCTCAGGACCCCGACGCCCACTTCTCGGTCAC
>JAFGNI010000145.1 GCA_016927095.1 Anaerolineae bacterium
GCGAGAGCGCAGCCCGGATTGACCGGTGGGCAGCCGAGGTAGCCCCGAAGACCGAGGTTCTAGGCCTGCTGTGCCGGTCCTGGTACGAGCTCGTTGCCCGGGAGCAGCCACTTCGTGAACGACAACGGGCTCGGCGGGCAGCACCGGCAGCCCGTCAGGCGCGCATTAGCCAGCTTGGGGCGGATATCGTGGCGCAGAATGCCAAGTTGGCCGCGCTCCAGACGCTCCTGCTCGAGATGGACCAGATCCAGCGCGGCCTATTGAGCTGGCTCCTGCGCCGAGCAACAGCGGATGGGATCGTGGATGAGGTCCCGCCGGCCTTCCAGTCGGCCGACCGTCGTGGCATCTGGAAGGCGGCGTTGGGCGATCAGCGGCTGCCGTCCCTACGCGGTCTCGCCATCAAGGCCCGCGAGAGCCGTGACGCTGCTGAGGCGCTGGGACGGATGGCCGCACAGATTGACCAGTATGTGGATCGCCTCAAGCCCCAGATCTCCGCGCGCATGCTTGCAGCAGCGGAGCGCCAGCCTCCGGATTGGCGCGACACCGATTTGGCGGGCTTGGTCGCGGGTACTGCCGACGGGCTATTGTACCCCGTGCCGGCAGCGGAAGCGGGCTTGTATCCGTTCCTGCAGGCTGCACTGACGCGGGCTACAGCGACGGATCCTCGGGTGCGCATTCCAGAGCACCGGGTAGCGGCGAACATCGTGGGTTTGCGCGGCATGGCGGCGGATCTGCGGTCGAGCCAGAAGCGTCTGACGCAGCTGGCCGGCGTCCAGTCTCAGGAATTCACAGGCGTGGTCGACCGGTTGGCAGCCGGGTTGGCTGCCGATCTCCGAGCGCATCTGCTCGCGGAGCAACGGGCTGTCAGCGAGGGCCTCGAGGCTGCACGTCGAGAACTGCTGGCCCTCAAGCAGCAGGCTCGGGCTGACGAGCAAGGTGACAGCGAAGAGGACCAGCAGCTACAGGCCCTAAACCGGGAAAAAGAACGGCTTGCTCAGGGGATCCGCAAGGGACTGGGCATCGATGGCGCAGACGTGTTGATGCCCCTCCGCGACATCGAGCGGACAGCGCTAGAAGCCCTAACGGCGGCGCCAATGGACTGGGAGGTTGGTTGGCGGGAGGCCAGGGATCGCCTGGAAAGCGCCCGGGCCGCGGTGGTCGAGGCGACCGCCGCTCACGACGTTGAAGTGTCCTTGTTGGGTTGGCAGCAACGGCTTGAGGCCGCGCTTGAGAGCGCAGGACGGCGCTATGATGCTGCTGAGGCCGCGGTACTGGATGCCGCTGCGGAGCGCCAGCGCGCTGATGCGGCGGTCGCGGCGCTGGAGGAGGCCCACAGCGCTGCGCGGCAAGCATGGCTGGCCGCCTACGAGGCAGTTCCGGAGGCGCTCCGCCCTGGGACGAAGAGCGCGACCTCTTCAGCGACATTGGACCAACTGCGCGAGCGGTGCGCTGCCTGGGAGGCTGAGCACGCCGGGCTCAGATCCTATCTGGACAGCTACGCGGGCTTCATCATCGATTGGGCGAACCGCGTCACGGCTCGCCACGCGCAGGATGAAGCCGACCTGCGCCAGATCTACATCGACAATGCCAATGTAATCGGCATTACCTGTGTCCAAGCAGGGGGCCGGAGCTTCTCGCAGCGCTACCGCAACTTCGACACGGTCATCATCGATGAGGTCAGCAAGGCCACGCCACCGGAGCTGCTGCTACCGATGCTCAAGGGCGCTAAGGTCGTGCTGGTCGGTGACAGCCGCCAGCTGCCGCCGATGGTCGGGCCCGAGGCACTCCAAGACCTCGCCGAGTCCTTGGGGATTGGGGCCGGTGACCTCGCACACTTGGAGCGGTCGTTGTACCGGGATCTCTTCGAACGTGCCCCGGTCCCGTTGAAGTCGTGGCTCACCGACCAGTACCGTATGCATCCCCAGATTATGGCGGCGATCAACCAGTTCTACCATAACAAGCTTGCTTGTGGGATCCCCGAGCCGGATGTCACCCGAGTCCACGGTATGGCGCCCCTGATCCCGGAGTCGACGCACATCGCCTGGGTGCAGACGGATTGGGCCCCCGCCTTCTACGAGTCGCGTGTCGGCACAAGCCGGCAGAACGACAAAGAGGTCGAGATCATAGCTAACCTCTTGGCGAAGATGGACACGATCTGGGGTGGTCGTTCTGAAGGGTCCCCGCCCAAAGAGGTTGGCGTCATAACTTTCTACGCTGCCCAGGAGCAGGCGCTGCGGTCCCGGCTGCTCAACCGCGGGCGGGTGCCACGGTTTTCCCATCTTGACCTGCGCCTCGGGACAGTCGACCGTTTCCAGGGCATGGAGAGGCCGGTGATCATCGTCAGTCTGGTCTGCAACAACGCCCGTCGGGATATCGGCTTTGCCCGCGAGCTGGAGCGCATCAATGTCGCCTTCTCTCGCGCGCAGGAGCTGTTGGTCATCGTGGGTAGCCGGGAGCTTTTCTGTCGCGAAGCCGCGGCAGCGGACGCTGCGGAGCGGTACGCGCGGGTAGCGGCTGTGGTGCAGCGCGGTGGAGGGATGCTTGATGCCGCAGACTTCATCGCGAGCTGACGACCGGCTTACGGCGTTGGCCGCTGCCGTGGAGGCCGAGGAGACCGGCCTCCGGGTTATAGCGGCCCGGCAGGCTGGCCTGCCCTATGTCGACCTTCAGGCCACGGTCGAGATCCTGGAGGCGCGCCAGTTCAACATTCTGGAGGCGTTCATGCTGAGAGCCGCGCACGGACTGCAGCCCGTGCCCACGCTGGTGGATCTAGCGGCTATGCTGGGGCTCGATCCGCTCTTCGTCAACGCTTCGTGGGAGCGGCTTGCGGAGATGCAGGCCGTCTCGTTGGGTGATGAGGGTAAGCCCCAGCTCACGTCGCGGGGACAGGACTACTATCTGCAGGGGCAGTTGCCTCCGGCGGCAACCGAGGAGGAGCTCCGGCTCCGGTACTGGGCCGTCTCGGACCAGCTTGTGATCTCTGACCAGAGCGAGAGCCACGACGCGGTGCCTGCTGCCTTCCCGGGATATGTTGTGCAGAGCGCGGCTGAGCAGGAAGCGGCTGCCGGTCGGGCCGTGAATGAGCTGTCACGCTTGGTCAAAGCCACCGAGGAAGCTGGTCTGGACCTCCATCGACCCGAAGAAGGACAGACGATCAGCGCTGTATCGTCCTGGCAGGTGACGAGTAGGGGCGCGGTGGCGTGTGTTGTCTTGGTCGCGCAGGAGACACTCGCAACGGGGGGCGATGGGGATACCCTCCTGCTTCGCGTGCTCGACGTGGCACGCGGCAGGCGCCATTACGACGTCGAGGCTGTGCTCCGGCGCTGGATAGCCGAGGGTCGCGTCACTCTCAGAGACCTGCTCGCCGGCGACGGTGGCATCGGGACATAGGGCAGGCCCAGGGCGCCGCATCCCTCTGCAGCTGCAGGCAGATGCCTGAGCGGTGGGTGTGAGGTAGCTACTTGAGGGCCTCGCCCCCGGCGAAGCGCCGGTAGGGCGAAAGCGCGTCCAAGGTTTCCTGGTCAGTGGGTGACAGCAGCGACTGGGTGACCATCCGCGTAAGGAGCTCACCGAGGCCGGGACCGAGCATAAAGCCTTGCCCGCACATCCCGACGGCGGCGAGATAGCCAGTCACTTCGCGAGACCAACCCACCAGGGGCACGCCGTCGGGCGTCATCGGGTAGAGCCCGCGCCACGTGCGGCGGACGCGCAGAGCGGCTAGTTTGGGCATCAGGTCCACCAGACGACGCGCGATCTGTGGGAGGAACGCGCTGGTCTCGCTGCGATCGGTGCCGGGGATCGGGGGATCGGGCGTCAGGCAGAAGACGACCTGCCCGTTGGTCAACTGATAGAAATAGCAGTTGGAGGAGCCGGGGGCGGGCCGGATGTCCACGATCAATGGCTTCACAAAAGGCCTGACGGGCTCCGTGATGCCGGCCTCGTGGGACTCAGGGGCGACGGGGTGCGGGTCGTTCACCAAGGCCCCTACCGCGCGGGCCTGTGCCCCCGCGGCGTTGATTACCACGGGGGCGTGATAGGTGCTGACCGGCGTCTGCACACCGGTCACATGTCCCGCCGTAGTCAGGATAGCGGCTACAGGCTCGCCAAAGCGAAAGGTGGCGCCGGCTCGCTGGGCAGCCTTATAGGAAGCGTGGCCCGCCAGCAGCGTTGAGCAATGGCCATCCTCGGGGGAATAGGTCCCGCCCCGAAGTCCGACAGGATTCAGCCCCGGCACGACCTCCAGCAGCTCTCCCGGCCCCAGCCACCTGTTGTTCAATCCCAAGCGATGCTGTGTGGTCAGGAGGTCCTGGAGTAGGTCAACATCGTAGTCGCGGTAGGCGACGAAGACGTAGCCGCCCGATGCCCACTGGATATCGTCTCCGTGACGGGCTTGCCAGGTGGAGAAGATCTCCAGGCTGCGTTGGCAGAGGCGGATCTTCGCCGGATCGGAGTGAGTGGCGCGGACGCCGCCGATCGCCGACTTGTGGGCGCCTTGACCGGGGCTGGCGGCTTGGTCGAGCACCAGCACGTCGAGGCCGGCCTGCGCCATGGACAGGGCCGTGGGGATGCCCACACTGCCGGCCCCGACGATGATGACGTCATGCGTTGTCATCATTGGCCTTTCTCTCACCCGCAAAGGCCCCCAAGGGTGTCTCCACAAAGAGCGGGCGATCGGTGCCCAGTGTCACGTCTTCCAGGGGGATACCAGCTTCCTGATAGAGGCGCAGGATCAGGGGCGTACAGGTCTTCCCACCGCACGCACCCATCCCGGCACGCGTGATTGCCTTGAGCTCATTGATGTCACGGCAGCCCTCCCGGATCAGAGCCCGGATCTCACCAGCTGTGACGCGCTCGCAGCGGCAGACGATGGTGTCGTCCGCTAGCGGGAGGACCGGGTGCGGCAAGGGGCCTTGGTGGCCAAGCACGGGGACTCTCATCCCGGCGATCGCCTTGGCGATAGAGGCTGGCGCCCTCAGTTGGACGACGGCTGTATGGTCACCTCCTCTCGGCTGCTTGACCCGGGTGATCGTGGCCTGCCCGAGGCTCTCGCCCTCGGTGTCCAGTGCCTCGACGATCTGGCCCACCGTTAGGTATGTCGTCGCAAGCTCATAGGCTACCGAGACGGTAGGCCACTGGGGGTCCTGGCGGTAATCGACCAAAATGATGGCCAAGCCAGGACAGATGGTGAGACAGCGCTCGCACCCGATGCAGTCCTTGCCACCGGCGAGGCCGG
The DNA here is from genome assembly GCA_016927095.1 of Anaerolineae bacterium. The sequence goes on from JAFGNI010000145.1 coordinate 5,234, forward strand.
TGAAGACGGGGAGGCCCCGGATGTCGTCACCTGGGATCTCGATGAGGTGTTGCGGGCAGACAGCGGTGCACGGATTGCAGGGGATTTCCTGCGCGCAGTGGAAGACCGGGAAAACGCCTGTATCGCGCGCGGGAAGCTCACGTCGGATCGTCGCTCCCGGATGGGATTTCAGGATTGCTGCAGTGCGGTGCCACGCTTCAGGGACCTGGATGGCGTGCCCTAATGCCTGCGCCGCCTGCCGTCCGGCGATCTTGCCGGTGAACATAGCTGCCGATGCTTCCGCAATCGCCTGGGCATCGCCGGCATCGAAGACCGTCATCCCGTAGGCCCGGGCTTTCTGGGTGAAGGTGTTGACCGGATCCAGCCCCACAGCGATGAGCACGGTATCACAGATGAAGGTCTGCTCCGTGCCCGGTAACGATGAGAAGTCCTCCGCCGCCTTTGCGATTGTGATCGATTCTACATGGTCGCCCCCGTTAGCGCTGACGACGGTGTGACCCAGATAGATGGGCACGCCCAGTCGCGCGAGCTTGTCGAGGTGGACCTTGTATCCGCCGACTTGGGATGCGGCCTCGGCCAGCCCGACGACTTCAATGCCAGCTTGGATGGCGTGGTAGCCGGCGATGAGCCCAACGTTGCCGCCACCGACGATGAAGAGGCGATCCGCGGCGCGGACCAGATCTCGATTGACCAGGGTTTGAAACGCGCCGGCGCCGTAGACACCGGGCAGCGTGTTGCCAGGGAAGGCCAGTGCTCGCTCCCGGGCGCCTGTGGCGACGATCAGGACGCGGGGCCTGACCAGCGTGTAGGTATCTGCCGTCACACCCGGCGCCGGTTCCTGCGCCGACAGGGCGTCGTTGGCAGCTTGGGTCGTCGAGGGTTGGCGCAAGATGCCCACCTGGCCATCGCTAAAGACCGCCAACGCCGTGGTGCTGCACCAACTGGTCACCGACGACAGCTGCGCGAGCTCTGCGGAGAGCTTCGATGCGATCTCGATCCCGCGCGTTCCGGCATGGACCGCCTCGGCCGACCCGAAGAAGCGGTGGGTTTGGAGAAGGAGTTTTCCGCCAAGACGGGCCTTGTCGTCAACAAGGAGCGTTGGCACCCCGAGTTGCCCGAGCTCGATGGCGGCTGACATACCGGCTGGACCGCCCCCAAGGATCAGCACCTCGGTTTCGATTGTGTTGATGGGATGTGTCTCCGGAGTGATGACCGCCTCCGGCAGAGCCGGTAGACCGTCGACCGGCGCCACGTGCATCCCGGGCTTTACGATGGTCATACAAGCCTTCACCGGCTTGCCATCGGCCAAGACCAGGCATTGCGTGCACTGCCCATTGGCGCAGAAGAGCCCCTGCGGCGCGCCATCCTGGGGATGGTGGCCGAAGATGTGAATGCCGTGGGCGAAGAGCGCCGCCGCGATGGTCTCGCCGGCCTTGGCCGACAACGGCCGGCCCTGCCAGGTGATCTCGACATCATCGCGGTGCGCGGGTGTGAGGATTGGGTGTTGCTCTATGCGTCGTAACACCATTTTCGCTGCTCCAGGACTTGCAGGCGGAGGACGTGCCTCGCTCACTCACGCTATATGCTGCCACACTCTACGGTGACTGTAGCATTGCTGGTCTCTTGGGACAATTGACAGTTGTCCTGAGTTGGGTGTATGTGAACACTCAAACTGCCGTGTGTGCTTTCGGGTTTGTCGCCGCCAAGCTATAATGCAAAGAGACGATTGGCTGTTGCCTGGCTCACCAACCCGCATCACAGATCCGCAATCTCCCGGGAGGATGGTGATGGGAGGACTTCCGACAACGATTTTGGGGCGAACCGGCCTGAAGGTCACGCGCCTTGGCATCGGCGGGGCCTATTGCCCCACGCCCGAAGGCTACATCCGGGCGCTGGACTGCGGTGCGACCTATGTAGACACGGCACCTGCTTACCGCGATGGCGATGACGAGCGCGTCGTCGGCCTTGCCATCGCGGGACGTCGGCAGGACCTCGTCCTGGCTACCAAGACCGGCAAGCGCGATGCTGCGGGCGCCCGGGCTCAGCTAGAGCACTCGCTGCGCCTCCTGGGCACTGACTATGTCGATGTCTGGCAGATGCATTACGTGAACAACGACGAGGAGCTGCAGATGATCCTGGGGCCGAGTGGCGCGATGGAGGCTGCGGTCAAGGCTCAGGCGGAAGGGTTGGTGCGCCATATCGGCATCACCGGGCACAACTGGTCTGCGGTCGGCAGAGCCGTCGCGACAGGCCTCTTCGATACGGTGCTCTGCTGGTACAACTGCGCGATGCCTGAGCCTGAGACGTTGGTCTTCCCTGAGGCGGATGCGCACGGTACCGGCGTCGTGATCATGAATGCCACACGCACGGACAAGCTGCTCGCGCCCGACGATGCACCGCCTATCGCCGGATTCTACAGGTATGTCCTGAGCCACCCCTCCGTTGACGTGGTGCTGCGGGGGCTACGCGAGCCGATCGCTCGCTTCTGCGAGGTCGCTCAATCGCTGGCGGAGCGTGCTACACTTGATGCCGAGGCCCGCCAGGTCTACACAGCTTACGGTGCGCGCTTACGCCGGGAAGGCAAGCTGGACTACGAGGAAGGCTGAGCTGCTGCTGTGGCAGCGCAGGCCTAGTTGAGCTTCTCTGAAGCCCGGTCCGGAAGGGACAGATGGTGACCGCTGAGCCGCTGTTGAGCACGAAGATCGCGGTGCCTCCTGTGCAGCACCGCGCTGTGCGACGGGAACGTCTCCTTGCACGCCTGACATCAGGGCTGAGCCGTCGCCTGACGTTGGTCTCTGCACCGGCAGGGTTCGGCAAGACCACGTTGGTCAGCGCCTGGGTCTCCGAAATCCTACCGGATCGCACGGACCTCGCGGTCGCGTGGCTCTCGCTTGATGAGGAAGAGAGCGACGTCACACGGTTCTTAGGCTATGTCCTTGCGGCGTTCTCCCGTGCCGTACCCGAGCTGGCCTCGGCCTTGCCGGCCGTGGGTGACCTACAGCCGCCGGTACAACCCACGGCGATCGTGAGTCAGGTGATCAACGTGATCAACTCCTGGACGGGTGAGTTGGTTCTGGTGCTCGATGACTACCACCTCGTCTCCGGCTCCGACGTTCACGATTCTATGTCGTTTCTTCTCGACCATCTTCCTGCGAATCTGCACCTCGTCATCTTGACCCGGGCGGATCCGCCGCTGCCGCTTTCACGCCTTCGCGGTCGGGGCCAACTTACTGAACTGCGCACCTCCGCTCTCCGCTTCTCCGAGGAAGAGGCGCTCACTTTTCTGCACGAGGTCATGGGGATCGAGCTAAGTCCCCACGATGTGGCGCGCTTGACACGCCGTACCGAGGGCTGGCCTGTAGGCTTGCAGATGGCTGCGCTCTCGATGCGAGTTCGAGAGGACGTTGCATCGTTCATCGAGGCCTTTGCCGGCAGTCACCGGTACGTGATGGACTACCTCCTGGAGGAGGTCTGGGAGCAGCAGCCCGGTGAGGTCCAGGACTTCCTGCTCTGCACTTCGGTTCTCGACGAGATGACGGCTTCGCTTTGTGATGCGGTGTGTGGAACCAAGGACCGTGCCCAGGAGATGCTGGTGTCACTGGAGCACAGGAATCTCTTTATCGTACCCCTCGATGAGCAACGAGTCTGGTTTCGCTACCACCGCCTCTTCTCTGACCTCCTGCAGCAGCGACTTCAACGGCTCCCTCCTGCAGAGGTCCGTGACCTTCACCGGCGGGCGAGTGCGTGGTACGAGACACACGGAATGGCAGCGGAGGCGATTGAACACGCCTTGACGATCGAAGACTATGATCGGGCTGCGGATCTGATCTGCGATGTTGCGGAGTCCATCCTGGCACGGAGCGAGCTGACGACCTTCAGCGGCTGGATCGATGCACTCCCGCCAGCCGTGCGCGATGGCCATCCGGCGCTGACCATCTACATAGCCTGGACGCAATTCTGGCAGGGGCGCGCCCATCACCAGATCGAGGCGGATCTGGATCGTCTGAGCGCAGTATCGGACAGGGATGCCGGACGGGTCGCTGTGTTGCGTTCCCTTTTCGCTCTCTATCGTGGTGAGGTGGCGGAGGCCATTGCGTACGCGCGGGTTGCTCTGACCAAGCTGCGCGGACAAGATGTGCTCTTTGGGGGGCTTTCCGCGGTCCTGCAGCTCCTCCATAAAGTAGATGAAGGAGACCCGAGGGTTTTCCAGGATGAACTGCTGGCGCTTGCGCGCGAGAGCGTGGAACAGGGCAACGTCCTGGGTGCCGCGATGGCCTTGAATACATTGGCCGAGCTGCTGGGGCGCCACGGGTATCTGGATCGCTCCCACGACGTCTACACGAGGTCACTGGCGTTGGCTTGTGACGATCATGGCAATCATCTGCCCATCGCCGGCCAGACGCTGATCGGGCTGGCGACCTTGGCTTGGATGCGCGGTGAGCCGGGGGCCGCGACCGACTTCCTGGAAGAGGGCATTCCGTTGGCCCGGCAAGCGGGTGAGATGGTAGCCTTGGACGGGTTGCTGCTGTTGGCACGGCTCCGGCAGGCTGAGGGTGACTCTGGGGCCGCGGCTGCCTTGCTGGATGAGGCGTGGCAACTGGCGATCCGGTCTGATACCACAGAGCTCGACGATCGCGTGGTAGCGATTGAGCGGGCACGGCATTGGCTTGCCACCGGTGATCTCTACCGGGCCCGGCAGTGGGTTGAGCAGGAGGGGCTGTTGCCACCGGACTTCGGGCTGAGCACTGCGGAGGTTGCCTCCGCTGGGGGGGAGCGCGTCCGCAAGTATGAGGTGCTGGTGGCGGCGGCAGTCCTCGCTGCCGAAGGTCGAGACGGGGAGGCGTTGTCTGCGCTGGCATGGGCCGAATCGCGTTTCGAGGCCCGTCAACGTCCCCTGCTTCTGATCGATACCTGGGTCCTCAAGACGATGATCCAAGCGCGATTGGGTCGCCTCGCGCAAGCAAGAGAGAGCCTGGAACAGGCGGTGGCGCTGGCGTCTCTACGCGGCTATATGCGACCGTTCCTGGACGCCGGCCCTGAGGTGGTTGACCTGCTACGGACCGCGACAGTGCAAGGCGTTGAACCAGCTTTCGTTGGGCGCGTGCTATCGCTACTAGGAGAGACGGCATCGGCGACACCCATTGGAGGACCGGCCAAGCCTCTGATGCTGGATGCACTGACGGAACGCGAGCTCGACGTGCTCCGGTTGCTGTCGACCCACCTCTCGAGCACGGAGATGGCCGAGCGCCTGATCGTCTCTGCGAACACGGTGCGTACGCACATCAAGAGCATCTACAGCAAGCTTGATGTACACAGCCGCGATGAGGCCGTCCAGCGCGCCCGCGAGTTGGGCTTGCTCTGAACATCCCGGTTTTCTCTGTCTGCAGCTCGCCTCTCTATGGACTCCAGATGCACACCGTACTCGTTTTCACCCATCTTATCCCCCACTCTTGGTGATGCGTAATCACCCAGGCTGCCGCTATGCTAAGGTCGAAGCACGAGAATAGGTCGGACTAATCAACCAGGGGAAAGCGGCATGATCAGCGACGAGGCGATAGTCTTCGAGATCACGGTGGCTGGGATCCTAGATGCGACATGGTCGGATTGGCTGGATGGTCTGGATGTGATCAGTGGGGCCGATTGTCCCTCTATCACCGTTCTCACGGGGCGACTAGACCAGCCGGCGCTGCGCGGTGTGCTCAACCGCCTGTGGGACCTGAACTTGACGTTGATCTCCGTGCTGCCGCACCAAGGTGGTACCCGGACTGAAGGGGCAGGAGGTAGCCATGACACCTAGATATGTACTTGAGCTGGGAAGCACGATGGCCAGCTTGGCAACGGTTGGGGGCAAAGGGGCTGCACTTGGAGAGATGGTCAGGGCGGGCCTGCCGGTGCCCGACGGCTTCCACGTGAC
>JAFGNI010000707.1 GCA_016927095.1 Anaerolineae bacterium
CTGCAGAAAGACGTCACAGACCTCCCGGAACTCATCGGGCTTGGACCACATCAGCGGGTGCCCCCCGCCCTTGGTCAGGTAGAGCCGCGCGTCGGGGATCCGCTGCGTCATCGACGTGAGCTGTTGGGCGACCTGGGGCAGCATCGTGTCGTCGAGCGTAGCGGTGAAGAGCACCGGCGCCGTGATCGCGGTGAGATTCTCCGGGGCGAGGCGCCCTCCGCGACCGGCGATGCGCAGCATCAGGCAGGTGTCCGCGTCGACCACCGCCTCCCAGTCGTCGCCCTGTGCCATCTTCCAGAACGCGACCTGGCCCGGCGTGCGCGCCTCACGCTCGTGCATCCCGGCGCGCAGCAGATCGGGTGGGTAGACCTCGAGGGTGCTGTCGGCGATCACGGCACTGACGCACCCCGGGTGCAGCGTCGCGAGCCAGAGCGCGACGTCCGCGCCGCCGCTGGTGCCCATCACGACCGCTTTATCGCCCAGCGTGCGGATCAAGGCGGCGGTGTCGTGCGCCGCCTGCTCCATCCAGTCGTCGGGCCAGGTTGCCAGACGGTCCGACCGACCCGTGCCCCAGAAATCCGGGGCCACGACGCGGTAGCGTCCGCTGAAGTAAGCGATCTCGCCCTCGTGGCAGGCGGAGGTGGCTGTGTTGCCCGGCAAGATCACCATCAACGGACCCTCTCCCCGCTCCCGATAGTGGATCCGGTGGTGGTTGTGCTCAAGGTAGGGCATAGGGTGACTCCTGTGCGGGACGCTTGTTGGGATGGTCTAGTATTCGCCAGTATACTACGTGTAGGTGAACGTATCTATGTTTGTGTCCTTGGGTGAAAGGAGCCAAGCTGTGAACGAACCGATCTTTCCTATCAGCTACTGGGTGGGTCCACCCCTCACCGCGGACCGCATCCAAGAGGCCGCCGGCTGCGGGTTCACCGTGTTGCCCATCGTGGCGGCGACTGAGGCCGAGCTGCGGCGCGGTCTCGACCTGGTGCAGCAGGCCGGGGTGCAGGCCCTGGTCGTCGACCGGCGGATCCACCGCGATCTGCCCGACCGGGCCGGTTGGGAGACCGTCGTGAACGCAGTCGTCGAGGCCTATGCTGACCACCCCGCTCTCTACGGCTACATGCTCACCGATGAGCCCCACCTCCGCGACTTCGAGAAACTGGCTGCGCTGACGGCAGCCTTCCGGCAGCGCGACCCCGAGCGGGTGCCCTACATCAACCTCTTCCCCAACTACGCCAGCGCCGAGCAGCTGGGCGCCCTCTCCTACGAGGCCCACGTGGCGGCCTACCTCGACACGGTCCGGCCCCCCGTGCTCTCCTACGACCACTACGCGCTGATGGAATGGGGCGACCGGCCCGAGTACTTTGAGAACCTGGAGATCATCCGGCGCCAGGCGCTGCGGGCCGGCGTGCCCTTCTGGAACATCATCCTGGCGACCCCGCACTTTAGCTACCGCGACCCGTCACCCGCGGACCTGCGTTGGCAGGTCATCACCACGCTCGCCTACGGGGGCAAGGGCCTCGCCTATTTCACCTACTGGACGTTGGACGTGGAGAACTACCGCGACGGCATCATCAGCATGTACGGCGAGCGGACGCCCAAGTACGCCGTCGTCCAGCAGCTCAACCGCGAGTTGCATCGCCTCGGCCCGCACCTGCTAAAGCTGACCTCGACGCGGGTGGCCCACTGGCCCGACGCACCGCAGGGAGCCACCGTCCTCGATGGTGAGGGACTGGTGACTTCCGTAGAAGGCGGCGCCTTCGTCGTCGGCGAGTTCGTAGGTGAGGCGGGGGACGGATGGGTGATGGTCGTCAACCGCGACCGCGAGCACGCTGCCTGGACGACCCTGCGGCTGGCGGCGCCGGGCGCGACGCTGGACGAGGTGGCCCGCTCTACCGGCGAGCTCCGCCCCATCTCCCGCGACCAAGGCGTGGACGCCGTGCAGACCACCACCGACGGCCTCGTCGCGCGCTTCTGGCTGGCCCCCGCCGACGGGCGGCTGCTGCGGGTGCGGCGCGGCTGAGCGCGCGCCTACTTGGAAAGACCCATCCCCGCCGCGGCGGGGATGGGTTGACCTTGTGAGGGAAGTAGATTCGGCCGAAGCTTCCGGCTTCGTCGCTTAGTCGTGGATATTCACCAGCGTCCCGACGTCGGCGAAGCCGAAGAGCCACTCCGCCATCTCGTTGGGCTGGTTGATGCAGCCGTGGCTCATCGGGTTGCCCCAGTTGGCATGCCACCAGACGCCGTGGAAGCCGTAGCCCTGGTAGAAGTACATAACGAAGGGGACATCTTCTAGATAGTAGTCCGCCCCTTCCATGTCGTCGTAACGGAACTTGACGTAGATCCGGAACTGCCCCACCGGTGTCGGCGTGCCCGGCAATCCAGTCGAGACCAGATAGGTCTTGACGGGTGTGCGCCCCTCATAGGCCGTCACGCGCTGCTCTGAGAGGTCAACGTCGATCCAGCGGTCCTCGTCGATGGCCCACGTTGGGGCGGGCTCGAAGATCGGGTTGTCGACGGTCGGGCCAGGGAGGTCGCTCGCCGGCACCTCAGGCACCTTATCGACATCATACGCCGTTACAAGCTCACCGTAGACGTAGCCGATCTGCCCCTCATAGAGGATCTGCCACCAGTCGCCGCTCCATGCGAGAACCCGTACCTCGCTGCCCGGCTCCAGCTGGCCGGTCGTCTCGTAGCCTGTGCCGGGACCGCGGCGCACGTTCACGCGGTTCTCGCCGGTGACCAGGCGCGGCGTCGCGGGTACCGGGGTGGGCGGCACCGGCGTCGGCTCCGGCGTCGCCGTCGGCGCGACCGTCGCCGTCGGTGTCGGCGGCACGGTGGTCGCCGCGGGCGTCGGAGGCGCCGGTGTCTCTTCCAAAGAGGGTGCTGCTGTCTCGGTCTCTTGCGTAGGCGCCGGCTGTTGGTCGGGCGCCGGCTGTAGTGGAGCCGCCGCCTGCTCTTCAGGCGCCGCGTCTGCCACCTCCGGTGCCAGCGCCGTTACAAGATCGTAGCCTACCTTCGCGGCGAAGCTCAGCACGAAGGCTGCGACTGCCGTGACCAGGACCAAGCTCAGGATGGCGTTGATGCGTCCGAGCTTCGATCGATTCGTTTGGGTGTGATCGTGAGTTGTCATCGATGCTCCC
>JAFGNI010000708.1 GCA_016927095.1 Anaerolineae bacterium
CCGAGGACTTCAAACAGGACCTCATCGAGCTGCTGAACGACTCCAAGTTCGGCGATCACGCGTACACGCCCTACGAGGTCTACCTCAAGACGCTCTACACTTATTTCCGGGACGAGTTGGGGGGCGACCTGCCGCTGCCCGGCACGCGGTCGGCCGTGGAGCTTACCCGCTTCCAAGAGGATGCTGTGACCCGCGCGCGCCGCATCCTGGCCCGCTACGACGGCGTGATGATCGCCGACTCCGTGGGCCTGGGCAAGACGTGGATCGGCAAGAAGCTGCTGGAGGACACCGCCTACCACCGGCGTCAGAAGGCCTTGGTCGTCTGCCCGGCCTCGTTGCGCGAGATGTGGCGCCGCGAGCTGCGCGAGGCCGCCATCTCCGCCGAGATCGTCTCGCAGGAGATGCTGGGCCGCGACACCTTCGAGAACCGCCCCTACCGCGATGTCGACGTGATCCTCATCGACGAGTCGCACAACTTCCGCAACGCCACCACCAACCGATACGACAACCTCGAGCGCCTGATCGGGGCCAACGGCGGGCGGGGCCGGGACGGGGAACGCAAGAAGCTGATCCTGCTGACGGCGACGCCCATCAGCAACACGATCTTCGACCTCTACAACCAGCTGATGCTCTTCGCCCAGGGCGACCGCGCCTATTTCGCCGGCGCCGGGATCGGCGACGTGCGCCGCTTCTTCCTCGAGGCCCGGCGCCAGGCAGGGAGCAACGGTGGCGGCGAAACGGCCGCGCTCTTCAACCTGCTGGAGGAGGTCGTGGTCCGCCGCACGCGGTCCTTCATCCGCCAGGCCTATCCCAAGGCCACCATCGGCGGCAAGGCCATTCACTGGCCCACGCGGCGGCTGCGCAAGGTGAGCTACGATCTGGAATCGACCTATGCGGGGCTCTACGAGGAGATCGTCGCCGGCGTCGACCGCCTCCACCTCACGCCGTACAACCTGGAGGCCTACAAGCGCGCGGGCCTCGACCGCGACGTGATGGAGTTGGGGCGTCAGTCGGCGCTGGTCGGCATCTTCAAGACCCGCTATCTCAAGCGCTTCGAGTCCAGCGTCGCCGCCTTCCGCATCAGCATCGGCCGAGCGCTGGCCTTCCTCGAGACCTTCCGGTCGCTCTTGGATGCGGGGCAACTGCTGGACAGCGCCACCTTCCACACCGCCCAGCGCTACCTGGCACAGGAGACCGAGGAGGACAGCGCCACAGACGCCGCCGGGTCCATCCCGGCAAGCCAGGCCGATGCCTTGAACGCCAACGGCGAGACGCTCGCGCTCCTCGAGTCGCTGCCGGAGTTGGAGGCGGGCCGGTATGAGGTCGAACGCATGCAGGAGGACCTTGCCGAGGACATCGCGATCCTGACCCGTATATGGGAGCGGATCGAGGAGATCGTGCCCGAGCAGGACGCGAAGCTCAAACAGGTGAAACATTTGCTGACCGGAGATCTCCGGGGCCGGAAGGTGCTGCTCTTCACCTATTACAAGGACACAGCCCGCTATCTCTATCGCAATCTGGTCGAAGATCCGGCCTTCCTGGAAGCGGCCGGCGAGCCGCGGATCGCGCGGATGGACGGCGATGTCGCGCCGCAGGACCGCGTCCCCCGTGTGGCGCGCTTTGCGCCCGTCGCCAACGACCGCCCCGAACTGAAGGATACGGAGCACGAGATCGACATCCTGGTCTCCACCGACGTGCTCAGCGAGGGCCAGAACCTGCAGGACTGCGGAATGCTGGTCAACTACGATCTCCACTGGAACCCCACCCGGATGGTCCAGCGCGCCGGGCGCATCGATCGCATCGGCTCGCCCTTCGACACGCTCTGGATCACCAACGTCTTCCCCGAGGCGGGGCTGGAGCGGCTGCTGGGCTTGGTCGAGAGCCTCAGCCGCAAGATCCAACAGATCGACGACGCCGGGATGCTTGACGCCAGCGTGCTGGGCGAAAGTGTCCACCCGCGCAACTTCAACACGTTACAGCGGATCGCCGACGAGGACGACACCGTGCTGACCGAGCTGGAGGCCGAGAACGATCTGGTCAGCAGCGAGTTTCTGTTGCTGGCCCTTCAAGAGGCCTTGGAGGCCGGCGAGGTCGATGTGGCGGCGCTGCCCGACGGGATCCACTCGGGACGGGCCTACCAAGGCTATCGGGGACTCTTCTTCTATTTCACAACGCCTAGTGGAGGTGATGGCGCCGTCACCTCCGCTAGGCGCCATTTCTGGCGCTACTATGATCTTCAGAGCGACCGGATCCTTGACAACCGCTACGAGATCGCGCGCCTCATCCGCTGCGGTCCCGACGAGCCGCGGGTCATCGGCAACGTAGACGTCTTCGAGATCCAGGAGCACGTGATCGACGATATCCTCCGGGCCGTGCAAAACCGCCAGGCCGTGGCTGCCGCGCCCAAGATCCTCGACCCGCTCCAGCAGACCGTCGCCACCCTGCTCCAACAGCAGCGCAACAACCCCGCTATCGTCTGGCGCGAGCTCAAACCGGTGCTCAAGGCGTTGCGCACCCCGCTTGCCCGCGCCTACCTCGGCGACCTCAAAGAAGCTTACGACGCCTACCAGAAGGACCAGGACGTCGCCGCGCTGCTGCAGGCGGTGCAGCTCCTGACCGCCGGCGCCAAACCAGACCCCGAGACGCCCACCGAGACCCCGCAGGCCCTCACCCGTGACGACCTGCACCTCGTCTGCTGGGAGTATGTCGGATCGTGATCGCGCAATTGCCCGGCCTGCCCCCTTGAATCTGCCGCCTCGTCCCTTACACTAGAGATGGACCGGGGGCCTCGGGCCGGACCCAAGGGCCCATCTGCCCGCACACGCCGCAGAGATCAGGCACCACGATGACACTCATACCACAGACGCATCCAGACCGCTGTCGCAGCAGAGACCTTTGGGGTTTTCCTAGTGGCACAGCGTCCTGTTCACCTGGAAACCCCAAAGGTTTTCCGCACACCCACCGCACCCCTCTCCGTCTCTGCGCGCTCCGCGCCCTTTGCGGTTTTGTACCCAGGCCCCCCCAGGTGGCTAGGTTTTTACGAAACAAACCCATTTACCCTTTGACATCCCA
>JAFGNI010000709.1 GCA_016927095.1 Anaerolineae bacterium
ATATAGGTAGAGTTCAGAGAGCAATCACCGCCCCCACCGGGGCAGGAGGCCGAGCTGGCAGCAAAGGAGAACGCGAGATGACTGAGACGCGCACTGACGTATACGACCGCATCCGCGAGCGCATCGCCGAGGCCCGGGCCCGGCGCGACGCCCGCCCGGTGGCGACAATCACGGAGGAGCTGGGCCGCCTGTTCGTCACCGTCAACGGACGGCGCGAACCGCTGCCCGACGAGGCCCACGCGATGCGCCGCATTGACGAGCTGGTCGCGGACGGCTGGCGCATCCACGACCCCGACTACCTGCTCCACATCTGGAGCGCGTTCGACGACGCCACGAGTGCCGCTGAAGCGGACCGCGACGCGGCGGGCTACCCGGACTATCCGGCGGGTGGCACGCCCGCCGGCGACGCGCTGATGACCGAGGAGGCGTTCCTGCGCTTCTTCGGCGCAGACCACGACGAGGGAGGTGAGTGGTGAACATCACAGAGGCGATGCAAGCGTTCAAGCCGCCGTTCCCCGTGGGCGTGATGGAGTGGAAGGTGCAGGCGACGAACAAGGACAAGACCAAGGGACTCGCCGCGCCCTACGCTGACACCCGCGCCTACGAGGACCGGCTCAACGAGGTCGTGCCCGCCGACTGGACGGACACGGCAGCGTTTATGCAGGCGGGCGACCGGCTCATCTGCACCGTCCACCTGACCGTCCTGGGCGTGACCCGCGCCGGTGATGGCGAGTCGCCGCTGAGCGACCCCAACGCCGCCACCGTTGCCTATGCTCAGGCATTCAAGCGGGCGTGTAGCCGGTTCGGGCTAGGGCGCTATCTCTACGACCTGGAGACGGGCTGGATGCCCACCGAGTCGCACGGGCGTTCCACGGTGTTCACCGGCGCGGCGCTCAATCAGCTACGGGCGCAATACCAGCGGTACACAGCCGCCAGCAACGGGCAGCCCGTCGAACCGGAGCGCAAGCGCCAGGAGCACGCTACGAAACAGGATAACGGCAATGGCTTGCCACACTGGATCGACGACGACACCACGCGCGAGCGGTTCTGGGCCTGGACGGGTGAGATGGGCCTGAGCCACGACGATGTGCATTGGGCGCTGGGCGGCGTCGAGTCCGTCAAGGACTTCGCCGGCGATAAGGCCGCCGCTGTCGCCGCTATCAACCAGTGGGTACAGGAGCGCAGTGAGCGCCCCTTCACCGAAGACTAGCAGCATGCCGGTGGCGCGATGTTGGCGCTGGGGCGTCGCAGCCCACACCGGCACTCCGGCATCCGCAGCAGCGTGTCTGAGCAGCGCGCCCTGCTTCTTCGATTCGCGGGCAACGCCGGGCCCGCAATGGTCAGAGATCACTCACTTATCAGCCTGGAGGAGGTGGCGAGCGCCGCGCAAGGCGCCGAGGTTGCTAACACACCCAACCAGGCCGCGCACGTAACGCGCCGAGTCCCCGCCCAAACGCCGGATGGTGCGCTCCGGCTGGCGGGGGCGACTAGCGAGAGGAGATGAGACGTGAAAGACGAGACACATACAGTCGCTGAAAAGGCTGAAGCGCAGCGCGAATACTGCAAGCGCATGGGCTACCCGCGTTTCGCGCCGGCCAATGGCGTATGTTGGAGCTGTCACAGACAAATCTACGACGCGATAAGCTACGAGAAAGCGAGCACGAGGTTGATCACAGGATGCCCGTTGTGTTCGCGGACGTACTGCGATTAGCGAGAGGAGAGAGCGATGACGACGCGAGATGAGTTGAGACGGTGCCCGTTCTGCGGGGCAAAGCCCCGTGTGGAAACATATCGGTCAGGAAAGACCCTTGTTGCCTGTCCCGGACGGGCACCTGACTATGATTGCCCAATCTGGTTTCTGTGGATGGAGCCGGATGCGTGGAATGGGCAGGTCGCTGACCCTCGCCCCACGGTGATGGAGGAGAGATGACGACGCGAGAGGAGAGAGCGATGACGTGGCGTGACGAAAAGCTGGCGGAGTTTGCCGACAACAAGCTCCGTGTGGAGCAAGTGGACACCGACGACCCGGAGGCGGTCAAAGCGTGCCTGATGCGCTGCGTCGCCGGTCGGGGATTGTGGAACGCGTGGAGACAACGGGAGGCGGGCGATGATGACACGACAGGAGTTTATTGCGAAGCTGTATGACTACGGATGCTACCGGGTTAGGCGGCACAACCGCGAAGACCCCCTGTACTACGACGCCATCCGAATGGTGAATAAGCTCGAGGCCGAGATCCTTGCCGTCTATGACGACCAGGCCAACCGCATCGAGGCCCTAGAGACCGCTCTGGCGCGGCTGGTGGAGGCGGTGACGGTATGCCGCGATGGTGCTGGCGACACGCCAATCCTGAGAGAGGCACGCACAAATGATGTGGACGCCGCATTCAAGGCGGCGCGGGAGGTGATGGGCGATGGCGCTGAAGCCCGGTGAGGAGGTCGTGATCGACAAGGACGGTCTGCGCTACACCCAGCGCCCCGAAGCCATCACCACGCCCGACGAGGTGCGGGCGCTGCGGGAGCGGGTGGCGATGCTGGAGGTGGCGGCGCGCCAGGCATGGGGAATGCTCAATCTTGCTATCAACGGTGCAATGCGCATCCTGACGCATCACGAGGTCAAGATGCTGGAGGCTGCCCGCGATGCTTTGTTGATTGCCCTGGAGCGCGATGCCTGACTGGGCGCGGCTGGTCGGGCTGCTCTACGAGAAGCTGGGGACGTGGCAGGCCGTCGCGGATGAATGCGCGAACGGGCACGCCTACGCGCCGTCCTACTACTGGCGGATCGCGCATGGCGAGATCGAGCGACCGGGCAGACAGGCGCGTTTGGGGATCATTGCTGCCGTCAAATCTCTTCTAGAAGGCGATGTAACCGAGTTAAATGCGCCGACAGAGAGAGCAGCACGATACGGCTTTTCCGTCAATCGTCTACTCGGTCAGAGAATCACTGGCTGGCGAAATCGTCACCAGCTAACAGTCAATCAGTGGGCTGAGCATGCCCAAGATTTGATGGAGAAACACTATGGGAATTGAGCTATGAGTCGCCAGCGGGGGGACTACAAATACCGCTGGGAGAGGCTGATCGAGATATATGGGACCACATGCTTCTGGTGTGGAGAGGAGGTTGCAACGACGATAGACCATATCATTCCCGTCTCTTGGAATGAGGACAACTCTATCGAGAATCTAGTGCCATCATGTGCGCTTTGCAATCTCCTGGCATCCGACAAGGTATTTGAATATATAGCTGAGAAGCGCGCCTACATTCTTCATCGCCGCAAGCAGTACACCAACCGGCGCGCCATCTGTACGGAGTGCCTGTTGCCTTATGCCTACCGCGTGAACTCGCCATCCTTGTTTTTGTGCGCGGAATGCTATGACCGCGAGTACGGCACGGGATATGCAAAGAAACGCGCCTGGCATCAATGGCTCAGAGAGCTTCGGGCCGCAGGGATCGTCCCAGAGGCACATCGCGCTGCTCGTGAGAAGTGCGGTCCATATCTAAAGCGATATGGAAAGATCTATCTGAATGTTATTGCGGACGGCTATGAAGACTATTGGGAAAGACAGATCGAGTGGGCCATCAGATAGACGCCCTGGAGGAACGATGACCACAGAGGAGCTGGAGATCCACCCATCGCGCCAGCGCGGATCGTCGCAGACCATCATCGAGCATGGTGGCGGCGACGAGCGCAAGCTGGCAGCAGGCTACGGGCGGGCGCTGTTTGGCCTCGCCCTGGTCGGCGTGGCGTGGTGGCTGCTCGTGGTCCCGCTGCTCGTGGGGCGGGGCGCTGCCGTCGCGCTGGTGGCCGGCGGCCTGTGGTGGGCGCTGACCCGGCTGCACGTCGAGCGCCTGACCCGCGCCATCTACACCGGACTCGTGGCGCTCAGCGTGGGCGTCGCGGTATTCGTGTGGGGCGCGCTAGATCGCGCCTGGTGGCCTGTGTGGTGGTCGTGGGGCAACGGGCGGATGCCGCTCTGGCTGGGTAGCTGGCGGATCAACCTGCCCGCCTGGGCGGTCTGGTTCCGCGCATTCGCCATCATCGGGCCGTCGCTGGCCTGGTGGCTGTCCTGGCGTTTCGTGATCTGGCGCTACCGCGTCGAGATCGTCGCGCCCACGGCCTCGAGCGTGCCGGTGCAGCAGGCGCGGGCGTCGAGCGTCCGGACACCACGCGGCGCGCCGGTGCGCTTCCGCGACCCCGACGAGCAGCCGCCGCCGGTGATCGTGCAGCGACCCGTCAAGCCGGTGCCGTATCAGAGCAGTGGGACGCTCATCCACGACGTGCTTGTGACCGAGAGCGGCGGCGAGATCGGACGCGACCAGTTGCTCGACATGATCGCGGTGCAGCCGCAGGTGGGCTTCTCGTGGCGCACATGGCGCACGCGAGGCTGGACGCGCTCGGAGTGGGATGCAGCGATGGAGCTGCTCACCGAGATGGGGATGGTGACGACGCCCACGCCGGGCCAGACCACGGAGCTGCAAGTGCCGGTGGACATCGCGGAGGCAGCGGTGGAGAGGCTGATATGATCAGGAGGATGGGATGATCTTCGAGATTCTGAACAATGCGGCGGATCGGGGCGAGCTTTTGCTGGTAGATGGTGGGCTATGCCATTGGCATCTGCGGCGCGATGGGCAGCTTACCATTCGCGAGATCCTGGTGCTCCCGGAATACCGGGACGAGGGTATTGGCGCGGCGATGATTGACCAGCTCAAAATGACAGCTGGCGCATCATCGCTCTTTGCGCGGTGCCCCGCTGGGCTACCCGCCAATGGCTGGTATAGTGCCATAGGATTTGAGTGCGAGGGCACGGAGACGACGCGATCAGGACGGGAGCTGAACCTCTGGCGCCTCCAACTCTGATCTATTGCGCTGACGGTAACAGACGCCTCGCTCAGATCGCTATTGAGGCAGGGTTCCGCTACGGCGCGCGGTTGCCCGGCACGATCTATTATCCGATCTGGTTTGCCGACCAGGATTGGCGGAAGCCAAACCGGGCAGGCTACATGACGGCATTGGCGGAGCATCGCCCGGTGCAGGCGACGGTGCTGGATTTAGAGCGGGAGGAACAACTCAGCGAGGTGCTAGGATGGGCGGAGGAGGCGGCGCAATATGTTGAGCGAGTCGTCATTATCCCCAAGGCTTTTGGTATCATCGACCGGATACCAGCGCATATAGCTAGTGCTGAGGTTGTGCTGGGATATAGCGTACCAACGCGCTACGCCGGAACAGAGGTGCCCGTATGGGAGTTTGGGCGGCGCCCAGTGCACTTGCTCGGCGGGCGCCCGTCGGCTCAATTGCGCCTGTCGCATTATCTGAACGTGGTTAGCGCCGATGGCAACTATGCTAATCTCAAGGCGACACAGTTTTGTCAGTGGTGGGACGGCAATCGCTGGCGCCAGCTTTTAGATGATAATGGTAACGTGTGGGGACGGGACGCCATATATGAAGCATTCAGGCGGAGCTGTGAAAGCATCATCGCGGCCTGGCAATCATGACCGCTCCCCCACCCCACCGCCCGCCTGTGCGGCGTGAGAGCCGGGGCTGTGGAGTCTACAGCACACACAAAGTGGGATAGAATAGTCGGCAATTGCGGATAAGTGAAGAGGAAACGTATCAAGGAGGCGACGATGACATTCGACGCATTCGAGACACCGCTCAAGGAGTGGGCGCAGCGCATCCGCCACATCGCGGAGCGGCTGGACGGGGCGATGGTAATTGACGGCGAGTGGCCTGACTACCGCGTGCCGATTGACGAGCTAGACCGCGCCGTCGCGGACCTACACGACCTGGCGGAGGAGATGGACCCCGGCAGCGGCGCGGACCTGGAGGCGTACTGTGACGACGCTTGACGAGATCGGCGTGACTGTCCGCACATCAGACCTGAGGCCGCTTTCGCCGTTGGCGCAACGCTATGTCTGCGCGCCGGCCTGGCTGCGCTGGCTGCGGCCGCGAGCGCGGAGGGCGTGGCGTAAGGAACGCATCTTGCGGATGATGGAGTTAGAGGACGCTGTGATGCGGGCACTATGGAGCGAGGTGGACCATGACCGCCATGCCGATGCGCCGTAAGGTACGCTCCCCGCTGCTCTGGCTCGTGCTGGCGGCGCTCCTGCTCGTGGCGCTCCCCACGCTCAACGGGCACGCCACCGCCCGCCACGGACGGACCGCCGCGTCGGCCTGGCGCTACGTCTCGCGCTGCGACCCCGGCGACCCGCGCCTGTGGTGCGGCGAGCAGGAGGACGGGCGCGAGGTGCGCATTCTGGAGCTGGACAAGCTGCCGGGCAAGCCGCGCACCTGGGCCATCGTCATCACTTGCGCGGGCGGGCTGGTGACGGCGTTCCTGTCGCAGCACCGGCAGAGCGTGGAGAAGATCAGGGAGCGATGCTCATAGCGCCGCTGTGGTGATGGCGCGGATGGTCCCGTTGCAGTTGACCTGGATCTCGGCGTCCGTCGTCTGGTAGCCGTAGTCGCCGTGATGCGGTAGCGTCGTAGTGGTGAAGTCGATGGCGCTGGTGCCCCGGTAGTGGGTGAGGCGCGGTCCTTCCAGCGCCGCAACCCGCTCCCTTAGCGCGTCAAGCGCCCGCAATAAGTCGTTCATTCTCGCAATCCAGTCGCACGTCCTCGAACACCTGCCCCTCCCCGTCAATCGAAACGATGGCGCTCCACACTATCGCAGAGAATTGGTCGCTACCCGCACGCGCGTTTCAGCATAGAAGCTCTGTATCCGAGCGTCATCGGAAGTAGGGGGGATTAGCTTAGGCGTGCCCTGACTGCCTCTAGGATGTGGGTTTTGCCTTCAATGGTCCACTGGTCCCCGGCCCAGCGGTAGAGCGCCAGGCCGGCGATGCCCATATACTCGGCTGCGATGTGGGCCCGCTTGACGATCTCCGCGGCGCGCGCGTCGTCGACCCAGCCCCAACTCCCCTCGCCACCGTCGGTCCAGAGGTGATTGAACTCCGTGACGTAGACCGGGAGGTCGCCATATCCTGCCGGCAGCGCCTGCAGGAGGGCCGTCACGCTCCCCGGATAGTTGAGGTACTGCCACGTGAGCGGTTCATCCTGGAACTTCGCCGTCGACCCGACCAGCGCCGGATCCGGGCCCCTGACATAGCCGTGCGCTGCGACGAACTCCGCCCCGGAGATGGTCCGGTAGATCGCACCCAGCCAGCTTCGCGGATCGCCGGCCTGGGCATTGTAGGGATCCAGGGCCCCCACCGCCATCCGGGTGTGGAGGTCGGCGACGCGATCGCGGATCATGTTGTAGGCGGCCGCCACATCACCGGGCTGCAGGCGCCCGTCGCGGGGCCATTCCCGCGGATTGTTGGCTTCGTTGCCGATCGTGTAGCCCCACACGCCCTGCGATCCGCGGATGGTATTGGCTGCCGCATCGATGAAGCGTCCCCAGTCCCGGGAATAGGGTAGGGGCAGCGTGCCCGCCCCGCCGCAGTCCGTGCTCCAAGAATAGCGCAGGTTCAGGATCACCCGGATGCCATCGGCCTCTGCCTGCCGCGCGTCGACCGCGACCGGGGTCCCGCCCAGGAAGAGCGGCCGCACGATCAGGCCGTTCCGGAGCCCATTGTCCTGCAGCCACTTGAGCCCGGTCCCGCTCTGGCCGTCGTGGTCATTGAAGCCCAGAAAGACCGGCTCTGCCGGCGGCTGTGCGGGTTCATCATCAACCTGCTTGTATTCGACGGCGGCATAGATGGCCTGTTCCAGCGTCCGATCTGGCCCGTAGCTCTCCCGCAGCCGGTCCACTGTGCCCCTCCAGGGATCCATGATCTCGATGTCATTGCCTTCTTCGCGAAGCGCCAGAACGAAGTGACTATCGAGCGCCGATGTCGCCGGCTTGAAGTCCACCTGGATGATAGTCGGGCCCATGCTCAGGAGCCGCCGCACCGTGGCGAGGTCCGCCGTCTGCCCTTCCTTCCGCCAGGTGTGGTAAGCGACGAAATCCCAATCGGGCGTCATCTCCGCCGGCTTGGCGATCCACAGCCGGCCCGTGTCGGTGAAGCCCTCATGCTCGTTAAGCCACGTCACCAGCTTCAGCGGCGTCATCTCCGGATCGGTCAGCGTCAGCAGGCTCGCGAAGGCCGTCACCAGGCAGCCGGCCCCGCCCATCGTGTAGTCGCTCTCCCCGAGCTTGATCCCCGCCCAGCGCGCGTCGCGCTGCGAGAACGGGACCGGCCCCGGCTCTTCCGGTGGCGCCGGCACCACGACGGTCGCACCCGGGTTCACCCGGTCCTTCACGCTCTCCGCGTAACTAATGAACGCCGGATAGATGGCCTTGAAGGCGCGATTGTAGTCCTCCCACCCTTCGACGTCGCTCACGGTGTACATATGCGCCATCGCGTAGGGGTCCTCGGCCAGCGCTGCATCTGTGGCCCGCACCCAGTCCATCAGGTCGAAGGTCTGATCTGGCAGCAGGTGCCGCCAGGGCCCGCACTCGGTCAGCAGCATCGGGATGTCGAGCATCCGCGGCAGAATGTGCTCATCATACAGGAACCGGTGCCGCAGCAGCAACCACGTCATATCATCCGGCACGCGGTGATCGTGGTAGCTGTGCAGCGCGATGGCGTCGCCGCGCTCGGCGATCAACTCGAAGACCCCCGCGTCGGCGATCGGTTGCCAGTAGGTGAGATCTGACGGATTGCCCGGCCCAAAGGAGAAATGTGCCAGACCCAGCCATCCCGGCGCCACTTCCATCGCGCGCTTGACGAACCGCGCCAGTTTCGCGGCGCCGGCGAGGTCGGGGATGTCCTGCTCATTGATGTACTCCGCCCAGTCGAACTTTCCCTCCCAGGGCTCGAGGATCTTGGCCAGCGCCCCGATCCGCGCCTCAGCCTGGGTCTCCGGATCGCCGTTGTAGTCGAAGCCTTCCAGCTTCCCATAGCCGGGCCAATCGATCAGCCGCACAACCCGGTAGCGTGCCGGCATCTTGCCGATGTCGCCGATCGCCTGCAGCAGCTTGATCGTTGGCGACTGCAAGGTAGCGTGCAATTCCGGCAGCCCGCAGTTGCCGATCGCGTGCCAGCCCAGCTTCGTGCCCGTGGGGATGTAGGTGTGCGGCCGCCAGACGTCGCCATGCTCTTCATCGTCGAAGACGAGGACCGTCTCCGGGTCCCGGTCGGCCACCCATTCGCGGTAGAGATCGCGATCGCCGGCCGGCAGGGGCCCGGCGTTGACCGTGTTGCTTTGCCATTCCCGCGGCCGTGTCGCTGCCGGCTGCACCGCATCATTCCACGAGGGCGTCACCGTCCGCAGCTCAGCCCGCCCGCGGTCGTAGGCCGTGTCGAGCTTCGCCGCATCCATATACGTCGGGTCAGCCATGATCACATAGCGATCGTAGCTCTCTGCCGGCGGCTCTACCTCGACGGCGATCAGGTAGGCGTCATCGAAATAGGCATCGCAGTGCTTGAACGGCCACAGCACCGAGCTCCGCAGGAACACGGTCACAGTCTCGGCCTCTGCCTCGATCTCGAGTTCCGGGATCTCGGCATAAGCGTTGTAGATGTGCCGGCCCGGGCCCCAGACCACCGTGTCCGCCCACGGATCCGCCGCTCCGGTCGGATCGATCCCCACGCGGAACGTCACGTTCCGATCGCCGTCGTCGAGCCCCGGCGTGCCCTCATCGAACCATATGCCGCCGCAGCCCACGTTCGCCCCGGTGCTGCACCGCGGATCGTCCTGTGTCGAGCTCCAAGCGTGGGCCCAGCCGCCGGCCCGCAGCCGCGTTCCCGGCGTGATCCCGCTCACCGTCTGGTAGATCCCGGCATCGTGGATCCGATAGAAGGTGAACAACTTCAGCGCCCGCTCGCCGCTGTGAATGCGCGGTGGATCCAGATACGGCGCCTCACGGTTGATCACGTGCATCTCCGGCCGCCCATACCCGTCCGGATTCGCCAGATCGTGCGCCACCGGCCCGCCCTCCCACCAGAACGCCACCCACCCTTCCGGCACGAAGATCTCGCCGTACTCCACGCCGGTGTGCGTCCGGCGCGTCCAGCCGCCGTCGGTGCTGCCATTTGTCAACAAGTTCTGCATCGTACCTCCCTGCTACGGATCAAGCCGATAGCTCAGCTTCTCTTCCAGATACCAACGCAGGAACGTCAGCACCTCGCGGTGCGCCAACATCAGTTCATCGGCATGTGCCAGGAGCCACGACTGCTTCCCGGCGTTGTCCAGCGAGGACCAGGACGCATACTCCGCTTCAAACCACGGAATCGCCGTATCCATCCGGGCACCGAACTCCCGCAAGTATTCTCGGTCCTCAAAGACCCGCGACGGTGGATTGACCGAGATGGTGTTGCCACGCCAGGTAAGCACCCCGCCATTGAGGTTGAAGGCAGCCTCGCTGTCGTTTCGCACCAACAACGCGATGTGTTCGTTGGTGCGCTCGTCAACCGCCAACTCTTCGGCATACTCCGTTGGAGCACCGATGTTCTGTTCGTCGGCCTCGGTGCGTAGAATCCGAATCACTGCTCCACTTGCATTAGCGTAGAATCTCATTTTTTCTCTCCTTACCAGAGGCTGTACAGGGTGTTAAAATACGTGCGTAGCGAGTCTACCTCAACAGCCGTCAATTCGCGGCTGTAAATTAGGTGCTCCGCTACAAGGCCATTCAGAGCAAACGCCGACGACCCGATCTTGTCATAGAACAGGCTGGCGATGGCGGTTACGGACGATCCATGATCTGTGCTGTTGGTGTAGCGATAGATGCGACCATTAGATGCGCTATGGCTGGCGATTTTGAGATAGAACGTCGCGGCGGTCATGGCAACCGTGGTCGTATCACTGCCGACGTACCATGTAGAGCTGTATTGCAGGTATGGATAAGCCACGCCACTGTAGATCAGAACTGCGTCATTGGCCGCAGCAACGTCCTTGGACCAAACAAGGATGTAGGTGGATTCGGTTAATTCGTGGTACGTTGAGAATCCCACATAGTCCGAGGCAAAGTCAATCGCCGGGAGGCTATTAATCTGATTCGTGCGGAACGTTGGTTTGTAGCCCGCATCCGCCTGTGTCATGTGCCGGGCGTTACCGGACTGGTCGGTGAGTTGGCTCACCGCATCCGTATCGCTATAACCAGTCTCCAGACGTGCCGCTCCCCAGAAATACAAGTCCGCTATCTGGGTGGGGCTAAAGGTGCCATGCGATTTGGTGTCGATCAGACCTGGTATGCGCCAGGGAGAGCGACCGCGTACTGCGTGTGGATTATCCACGAACCAACTCATGCCGTAATCCTGTTCACAAAGCCGTGAATGAGAATCACGTCAGCGGTTCCCGCAAATGCCTTCACCACCAGCTCGTTCTGTAACAATAAGCCTGGCGCAACAAGCACCAGTCCATTCTCTGCCGGTATCGTCACTTCTATGTTGCCATCAGGTGCAGTGGCCTCTCCCCACTCAAGCGTCAGCTTCACATCAGCCGCCGCCGAGTTCACCGCATACAGCCAGATCTCGTCCAGGTCGCTTGTTCCAGCAACGGCTGTATGAATCGTCGTGCCCGGTGTCGAGCTTGCCGCAACTTTAATCGCTTTGCCTTGGGTGCTACCGCTCAACAGTCGCTTTGTGTATGTCGCCATTGTTGCTCCTAAAAGAACACCTGAACCTCTAGAATACCAGCGCCACCCCCTCCGCCAGCATCTTCCAGATCTTTGACCCGCTCAGCCAGTTGATCAAACGCATCATCGGCGTTACCAGGATCAGCAGACCCGTCCCAGTCCGCAGCCGTTGTCGGCGTGTAGGTTACATCGTCAGCATCAACAACACCACCAGCAGGAGGATCTTCCCACGCCGCATTTCCGGCACCGTCTGATGTAAGTACCTGACCGTCTGTGGAGGCTCCGCTGGTCAGATTAGCAGCGTCAAACGTCCCACCCTCTGCATCCGCGCTGTGGTTGTGAACCGCATCGCTCCACACCTCGTCCCAGTCAAGTTGACCCCCGTCACCTGCATCTCCGCTGTGATCGTGGTCGGCAATAGGGATATCGTCGACGTAGATCATCTTTTTGGCATCACCGTCGGCGGCGTCTTCAATGACTAGCATGTCATAGCCCGTCGGCGCAGCCTTATTGGCAATGCCGCTGATCTCCGCAGCCACATCAACATGGATGGCATCTGCATCAGTGCCACCCGCGCCACCTCCGCCAGCACCAACCACGCACCAGCTTGTGCTCTCGGCATCATAGATCAAGAGGACGTGATACTCGTAATCGTCCATCGTGATGTCAGAGCCACCCGGCACATAGATGTTGCCTGTACCGTGTTTAAGCACGACGGTTCGTGCATCGTTCTCAGGATGCAAGATCAGCAGTTCGCCGTCATTCGCGAGTCCGTTGATCGTGTCCAGGTCGTCACTGGCACCGTCAGCGTTGGTGTCAACGCGATGATAGAATTGCGTTACTGTGATTTCCCCCGCGCCATCTATCGTAACTTCCGAATCGGCACCTGGCGACACACGCGGCACAACGCTCCACGTTCCTCCGCTGACGTGCGCGATACCGCTGTCTCCCGATGTGTCCTGTCCCGTTCCGCCTAACGCCGCTGATAGCTCTGTCAGGATGCTCCATGTTCCGGCGGAGATCGTCGCGACACCCGACGCTAGGCTGGTGTCTAGCTCGGTGCCGCCGTGTGCTGCGTCGACAAGTCCGTCACCATCCTCGTCATAGTCGCCTACATCCATGATCTCTAGCCAGATCGCCGCTCCGACCGAAGCATCAAGACACACATAGGCTTTATCATTGGTGACATCTACCCATCGCGAACCAGGTGCGTAGCCGTCATTAGAATCGTCGCCGGTGGTCGGCGCTGCCACAGCGTCATAGACTGAGAGCGGCGTGTGATACAGCCATTCCTCAGCATCATACTCGTTGGTGTGTTCGTCCGGATAGTCGGCTACATTCCAGGCAGAGCGGTCACCGTGTAGTGGCGTTCCCTCACCCAAGACGCACCCCCGATGTGTGAATGCCTGCGGACAAAGACCCTAACATCACCTGCCCTCCGGTAACACAGCCTCCTGCTGCGCCCCACAGCGCTGCTCGCTCGGATTCACTCAACACCTTGTGCCACAAACGCACCTCATCCATCCTGCCACGCCCGTACAACGTCGTGCCGGCAACGTCAACGGCATAGTTGATGCGAAATGGCGCGGGAGATACACCACCATCATACACGCCCCCAACCCACGCCTTCAGCTCTGGAGTTAGATTGTTCACCTGTATGCCGATCTGGTTATTGATTGAGTCATGCCAGCCGATTGCCAGATACCACGTTTCCAGTGTGCTGGTTGTGCCGTGCGCCACATAGTCATAGTTAACACCGTTTGACGATGTAAACATAGCAAACTTCTGCAAGTCGGTTGCATAGGCCAGCATATACTGGCGTCCACCTGATATGGGCCAGATGCCTCCGGGTATCAGATAGCGTGCCCATGATGTGTCGGTCAGATATACCCAGGCAGCTATCGTAAAATCCATATCGCCCATCACCAGATCTGCGCCAGGTGGGTTGTCCTCCAAGTAGATGCCGTCTTGCTGGAAGTCGTTGGAGAAGCCGATCTTGCCACCCGCGTTTGGTATAGTCACATTGGGTGTCAGATCATTGGTGCCCCACGAATCGATACGAGTTGCAAGTGCGTCCTCTTCGAGACGCCACCAAGCCACGCCGACAGGGATGCTAGATGGGTTACCAACCAACTCGTCAGCCAACGTCACATTTGCAGTAGAAATACCCATAGTGCCTCAGTTGAACGGATCGGTAGATCCGCGTGCCCATCCACCAAAGACAGCCAGCGTCCCGGCGCTCAGTCCATCCCAATATCCAGCATATCCATCACCGCCACCGCTGGCGTTACCATATAGATAGCAGTTCCATGCGATGATGATGCTTCCCAGCGGTAGCTCGACCCCATAGGCATCCCCCGTGCCCGTGTTCTCCACCTCGATGTTGCACCCGTACAGATGCGCTGTGCCTGACGCACTGTTGCTGAGACCCGTGACTTCACCTGCGCTAGATTCAGAGCGTCTAATCGTCAAGTTCTCTAGCGTGCAGCCACTGGCAACTGTTATCTTTCCGGTCAGCACTGTAGCTGCACGGCTTGCGCCAACGTAGTGCACCCCCGCTGCCAGCGTATGGTCCCCGCTGATCGTCCCCGCTGGCAACTCCACCACATCCCCGCTCGCCGCCGCAGCCGACGCTGCATCCAACCCCGCCCCGGAGTGCGCATACTCCGCCATCACCGTCCCATCGCCGTGCTTCAGCAGGATCACATTCCCCGCCCGCGCGATCGTATAATTCGGGCTCGCTCCCGACAGATCGATGTCCGCCCCCGCGGTGAGCTCGATCTCCTCCAGGATCTCGATATACGTGATCTCCCCATCGCCGCTGCCCGGATCCGCCGTCGGCAGCGCAGCATAGCCCTCCAGGTCATCGAGCCGGCGCTCGAGCTCCAGCACCCGCTCTAGGAGATTCTTGGGAATCGAGACGTATTCCAGACTCATTCGGGCTCTTCCTCCGCCTCATCCTGATAAACCCACGGCTCAACGCTGTGCGGCTCCTCTACCACCAAATCGCATGCCCCCGTGGCCGGATTGAACTCCCGGGCGATCACCCGCAAGGTGCCATCGAAGCCGCTGAAGCCGTAACTCGGTATGATGGCGTTGACCGTGTCTCCGAGGTCGTAGGCCGCGAAGAGCCCCGGCTCGTGATCCGTCACCGGTAGCGTGAAGATCTTCCGCGGCTGGCTGTTGGTATCCAGGGCATTGCGAGCGTGCATCTCCAGCGTGCTTTGCTCGCTCACCCCGCTGTGTATTTTCCCCACCTCCCGCAGGCCGTAGGTCGCGATGCTCTCGTTGTCTCTTGCCGCCACTACCACCCGTTCCGTCCCCCAGGTCGAGCCCTCACCGACGGCATAATAGCTGTTGATGATCTGCCCCTTCTCCGCCAGTCTGAACCCCGCCGCGATGTTGCGCCCCTCGACCAGGGCCACGCTTGCGCTCTTGTCGTCACCGGCCTCCTGGTAGAGGCTGGCCCGGAAAAGAATGCGACCGTTATCGATGTAGGGGATGAACCGGAAGTCGCAGCGCTCCATCCGCCGCAGGCTGTAGTCGAGGACGTACCAGAGGCTCTTGTAATGGTAGCGGGGCCAGTGCGGGTGTCCGCCCATCCAGATACTGCCGAAGGTGATGCCCAGCGGGTCCTGTTCCTCCTCCCGCCGCAGCAGCTCGCGGAAGATCAGGCCCGCCGGCCGCTCGTAGAAGGCGTCGTTCTTGCGGGTGCAGCGCCATTGCAATAGCCACGGCAGCTCGTAGGCCGTCATCGCGACCATGCCGTGGCTCCAGTTGCGCGGCATGTCCAGCACGCCGCCCCAGTCCGGCAGCCCGTTGTCGAACGCCAGATAGAGCCGGTTCCCGATGCGCAGATTTTCCTCGGTCGCCTTGGCGTCGCTCAGCGCCAGCGAGATCGCCGTCCGCCCGATCCCGTTGAGGATCCAGGTCGTGCTTTCTACCCGTGCCTGGACCTCCGTCAGGATCTGCCCAAACCGGTCTCCGATCAATGTCCTAACGAGCATCGTCAGTAGTACCTGGCACGGAACTCTGTCGTAACGGTCACGTTCCCCGTCCCGGTGTCGTCGAAGCGCAACGTGTTGTTGCCCGGTAGCAGACGCAGCCATTGCCGGCGCGCCGTCGACAGGCTCAGCGCCTGGAACTGCCGGCTGTCGTCTTCCAGCCACGTCACGGTGCGGTTTTCCGTGTCGATCTCGATCTCCGAGTCGACGTCCATCACAAACGCCAGCGTAAGCGCTTCGCCCGTCGTCTGGTTCGTCAGCGTGCAGGCCAGCTCGTAGTTGCCCTCCTCGGCGTTGACGCTGACGAGGGGAACCTCATCCGTGTTCAGCGAGACCGTAACCGTGCCGGCCTCGAAGTCGCCGTTATAGGCATACAGCACCAAGGCGATGTAGTCCGCCGGATCCCAGTCCGCGACCGCGGCGCTCTCGCTCCACCCTTCCCACGTGTTGTCGGCCGCCAGAGGATCGTCGACGCCCAGCCACTGCAGCTGCTCGCTCCACCAACTGTCCCCGCGCACCCAGTAGCGCAGCCGGAAAACGAACTCGTCTTTGTTTTCGGCCCGCGCCTGACCGTCCGCCCATGCCGCGTTGACAATACCGCACGGGTTGTAGAGCTGCCATCCCTGCGCGAAATGACCGGTCGTTGTGTCGCGGAAGGCGCCGATCGCCGTCCACGGCGTGGCCCAGGTGCGCTGTGTCGCTGTGTAACAGCCGCCGTAATACGGCCCGGTTGCCCAGCCGATGTGTTCCCAGGAGGCGGCCTGCATGTACATCACGTCGCCGAACTCTTCGTAGTGCCATTCTTCGTTGTCGCTGTCGTCGAGCTCGAAGGCCGGTATGGAGTAGTTGTCCACCGTCGGCGCCGTGGCCGCGGCGTTGCCGTAGAGAATGTAGACGTCGTGCTGGATCCACCAGACGTCATCCCCCACGGTGTGCGCGCCCATGCTCGTGCCCTTGGCCGCCCGCGTGATGCCCGTCAGTTGCTTGTCCGTCAGATTGCGCGCGGTGTAGGTGAAGGCTTCATCGTCGATCAGGACGATGCCGCTTTCGGGCATCAGCGCCAGCTCCTCCTCGTCATCGACCTCGATGCTGGCGATGGAGCCGGCGCCGGCGATCGCCGTCGCCAGCGTGAGCTGCGGGGCCCGCGCGAAATAGAGGTTGAACCAGATGCCGGTGGCCACGGTGTTCATATCGTCCAGCCAGCGGTCGATCTGCAGGTTGTCCGAGAGAATGCGCAGATCGTCGCCGTCCGCCTGCATCTTGCCCGCCGTGACCAATGCGTCGGTGTCGAGCTCCGCCCGCACCGGATACTTGACGCCGGCGTTCTCCGATCGCCACACCACCGGCACCCAGCGCCGGTAATCGTATCCGCCGGTCTTGCCGCTCGTCGGCTTGATGGTGTAGACGGGATAGGCTTCGTCCTCCCCGCCGTTGGCCACGACGTGCGTCTGCCCGCTGGCCGTGAGGTTCCACGTGTCGGAGGTCTCGGTCTCCGCCCGCCAGCGCACGTCGCCGTCCACCACCAGTGTCGCGACGAAGACTTCCTGATGCCGTGGGTCGCTGTAGAGCCGCAGTTCCTCGCACAGCGCATACACGTACATCTCGACGTCAGCGTGGTTCTCGCAAAGCAGCTTCTTCGGGGTCTCATCCTCCGGATCGAACCACCTGAAGAGCTGGGTCCGCAGCGTGTGGACGTTGTCATAGTCGGTGATCTTCATGATCAGCGCGATCTTCTGCGAATTGCGTTGCAGCGCCGAGACCACCGGATAGGCGCCGATCCGTTCCAGCGTGGCCACCGTCGCCGACGGTAACCCGGGCGCCGTGCCCTGCACAAAGTCGACCTCGTAGCTGCCCGCGAAGGCGTGGCCGTCGTAGCTGATCACATCTTCAATCATCCCTCACCCCC
The DNA here is from genome assembly GCA_016927095.1 of Anaerolineae bacterium. Next base: position 17,467 of record JAFGNI010000709.1, read on the forward strand.
GCCGCCGGCCAGCCGGTAGAGCTCCGCCAGGAAGCCCTCGCGGTCCTGGACCCCCTCGACCGTCAGTCCATAGATCACGATCGTGCCGCCGCCCCCCGTCCCGGTCCCCGCCTGTGGCTGCGGCACCAGCTGCATGGTGTTATAGAGCGAGCCTTGTGTGGCCTGCAGCAGCGCCTCGCCGGCCGCCAGCGCAGCCCTGCGCAATCGCGGCAGCGCATCCTCGATGCCGGCGCCGATGCCGGCGACGAACGGTTCACCGATGATGTCCGCTGCCTGCTTCGATGGCGACTGAATCCCTAGGAAGCCCTTCGCCGCATCCAGGGCCGCCCTGGCCGCCCGCTTCGCCGCGTTCTTGATGATGTCCAGTCCGGCGCTGATGCCCTTCGCGATGCCCTCCAGGATGTTCCGGCCCACGCTGCCCCAATCGGTGTTGCGGAAGAAGTCTTTGATCGCCGTCCAAGCCTTCTCGCCGATCTCCTTGATCTTGGCCCAGCCTTCGTCCCAATACTGCCGCAGTTTCTCGCCGAATCCGCGCCAATCTCCCTCGAATGCCAGCCGGAATGCGCTGAATAGGGTAGTGAACTGTCCCTTGAACCACTCGAAGATGGCGACGACCTTGTCCCAGATCTCCTGAGCCTTGGCCATGATCGTTGCGCCATGCTCGGCCCAGAACGTCTGGATGGCCGTCACGACGTTGTTGAAGATGGTCCGGATCGTCTCCAGTGCCTGGGGGATGAAGGTCTGCAGGAAGGTCCACACCTGTTCGCCGATATCGCGGATCCCGAGGAAGTTGGTCTCCCACGCCGTCCGCAGTGCCGCGACTATGGCGATGACTGCCACGAAAACGGCAATGATGCCGGCAACATGGGCAAGTAGGGGGAGAAACGCCGCCGCTGCGACGCCGATCGCGATCCCCAACGCGATCAGCACATCCTGCAGTTTGACGTTCTCCGTCACCCACGCCACCACCGGCTCGATGGCTGTCCAGATCTGATCCACAAACGTGCGGATGCCGTCGACGACGCTCATGATCTTGTCGGCGACCTCCGGCCCGAAGATCTGCCCCAGCGCGATCTTTAGCGCATCCATTGGCGCCACACCCACATCGAGCATCCACAGGAAGTCCTGGAACGCCCCCACCACCGTCGCGATCGCCGGCGCCACGGTGTTCTGCAGCACGTCCACCAGCGGCGGCAGCACCCGGTCTGCCAGGTCTGCCACGATCTCCAGCACCCCCGATAGCGCCGGCAGGAACGCCATCCCGATCTGGTCCTTCACGTCCTGGAACCGCGCCCGCATCTGGGCCAGCTTGGCGTTGGCGCTTTCGGTCACATCGGGCATAGCCGCGGTGTTCGCTGCCAGCTTCTCCAGCGCCACATTCATCATGCCCGCTTGCAGTTGTGTCTTGTCCAGTGCCGCAGCCTCCACGCCGAACATCTCCGCGGCCCGGGCCGTCGCCTCCGCCTGGCTCACCTGGATTCCCAGGTTGTCCAGGATCATCGGGGACAGCCGGCCCACACCGACGACCAGGCTGTCCATCAGGAAACCCATATCCTGACCGGTGGAGGCCGAGACCTTGGAGAGATACTGCATTGCTTCGGGGAGTTGCACGGCGAAGTCCGTCGAGACGAGGCTCGCCGCCTTGTTGAAGGACAGCATTAGGTCGCGCTGGGAGATCATCCCCGCGCTGCCCTCTTGTAGCGCCTGGATCATCGCGTCGCCGCCAACGCCGGCGCTCTGGGCGAGGCCGTCGAAGGCGTCCCGGATGCCTTCCACCGGCGCTGCGTCGATCGTGATCTTGCCCAGCGCCGCGCCCAACCCGGCCACCGCACCCGCGGCCACGCCGATGCCGGCCAGGGCCCCGGTGCCGATGGTCTGGAGGTTGCTGACCGCGCCTGACGCGATGCGCTTGACGGCGCTGTCGACCTTGCCGCGTGCCTGTGCCAGATCGCCGTCGAGGCTCTCCAGCGTCGCGCGTACCGCTACATTGGCGCGTCCTAGTGTCGCATCAACGCCCATCGTTGTCCTTCCCCGTGTCGCGGGCCCATGCCCGCTTCATCTCATCGAACTCCCGGCGCCGTTCTGCGATCGGTTGCCGCGCTGCCTCGCTGGGCTGCGCTTTGCGTAACAGGGACCGCAGCGAGGGGAAGCGCCGCGCCCGCATCAGGGATGCCGTATGCCATGCTTGCGAGATCGCTCCGTGCGTCTCCTGCTCGATGCGCCAGGCTGCCGCCTCAATCGCCCCCAGCGTCTCCCGTGGCGTCATCTCCCAGAACTGCAGTACCGGGACCCCGGCCCGCAGTGCGTCCCGCATAAACTCGCGGAAGTTGATCGGCTCTGCGGGCTCAGGCTCCCGGTCTACAAGTTTGGGTCCGGCTCCGGTTCAGTCTCGCCGTCGTAGCCCAGCACCTCGGCCACTGCCGTCATCACCGCCGCGGCCACCTGCGGGAAGCCGACCTGGTCCAGCACGTCGAAGGCGTCCTGGAGCGTGACGGTTCTGCCGCCGCTCCGGGCGTCACGCCGCGCCGCCTCCATGCCGACCCGCAGGGTCTGGGCGATCTCGGTGATGCCCGAAGTCCCGTTGGCGAAGCCTTCCGCCACGCCGATGATGCTCCTGCCCAGGTGTTGCTCGGCCTCCGCCAGCGCGCGGTTGGTGTAGAGGACCGTGACCTCGCTGCCGTC
>JAFGNI010000710.1 GCA_016927095.1 Anaerolineae bacterium
GGTGGCCTCTTCACGTTGGTATGGGGCGTCGCAAGGTTATTCCTCGTCGTCATCCTCCCGGAAGAGGTTGTCGAGGGCGCGTCCCCAGACGTCGCTTAACGGGGGCACGAAGGACTCGGCGTCGTAGTCCTCCGCGAGTTCCTCAAGATAGGCGTGGACGTCCAGGTCCGGCATCTGGGCATCCAATTCATCGATCTTGGCGTCCATCGACGTCATCAATTCGTAGCTCTGGGCTTCTAGCTCTGAGAGATCGATCTCGATGCCAAACATGTGGTTAAAGCGCTTCATCACGTCGTACCAAGCCTTGAAGTCGTGCTCGATGCTGACCGCCTGGACGAGGTTGGAGAGCTCCGAGAAGTTGTAGGCGGGCACAAAGGCATAGAAGACCAGGAACTCCAGGTCGTAGGCCTCGGCGCCATCCACGAGGTAGGTCCCGATGGTGGTGCCTCCCTCGTAGTTCGAGAACTGCACGGCGTAATCTGTGAGCTCCTCCTTCATGCGCGGGAGGCTGTAGACACAGGAGATCTCACGGTCCCGGTCGTAAGGGATGGCACCGTAGACTCCGCCCACGGCCCCTACCCGCTTGACACCCAGGGTCTTGATCGCGCTCAGGAGCGCGCCTGCGTACCGGTCCGCTCGCATATGGGGCTCCTCGCCGAGGAAGATCACCAACCCTTTGGCCCCGGTCTCCACATAGTAGAACTCGTTGGTCGGTTTTTTGAGAGATTGCCGGTAGCCATCATCCAGCTGGATCTCAGGTCGCAGGAAGTGGTGGGCGCCCGGCAGTTGGAAAAGGTAGAAGCCATCGTCTTTGATCTCGCCGATCTTGCGGGCGTCCAGTTTGTGGATCAGGTAAAGAGGCAGGCCCGAAGAGATAGCGCCGGCATCGGCCCACTGGTTCCAGCCGGCAATCATGTTTATTTCTTTGGCTTTGGGCGTTTCCCACAGGGTTACCAGGTCGTCATCCATTGTTCGCATCCTTGTCTCTGGCGGTACACGCGCCCGACGCAGTCGGCGCCACCGCTTGGCAACGGCGGGTCATGCGCTCCAATCGTACCCCACGCTCCAATTCCATTATACCGCAAAGGTCGGCCTGCGTGAGAGCATCACAACGCCACGACCGGCCCACGGCGGGCCGTGTCACCGCTTTCTATATTGCTCACCGCGAGCGGATTGCGGAGCGGGCGCCCGAAGCCCTCAGCCGAGATCTCCATCTCATCCCCAGGCAGGAGCGCGATACCGTCGGCGAAGCTGAGCGTCGCGGTGCCGAAGAAGTGCACGTGCACGTCACCCGAGCGGCGGAATTGGCGGTACTTGAAGTGGTGCGCCTCCAGGTTGGCGATGGTGTGGGACATATTTTTCTCGCCGCTGAGGAAGGGCCGTTCCCACAGGACTTCGCCGCCGCGCAGAATCCGCGAGGTGCCCCGGACGTCCTGCGGCAGCTCCCCAATCCGGAGCTCAGGTCCGAAGGCGCAGGGTCGCAGCTTTGAATGGGCGAGATAGAGGTAATTCTGCTTCTCCATCACATGGTCAGAGAACTCATTGCCCAGCGCGAAGCCCAGCCGATAGGGCGTGCCGTCCGGGCCGATCACGTAGAGCCCTGCGATCTCCGGCTCCTCGCCGGCATCGAGCGCGAAGGCCGGCTTGAGCAGTGGGCGATACGGAGGCGTGATGATGCTGCCGTCACCTTTGTAGAACCACTCGGGCTGGACACCGGTCTCGCCTGCCCGCGGCTTTCCGCCCTCCAGTCCCATCTGGAACATGCGCATGCTGTCGGTGAGCGCCGTTTCGCCAGCCAACACGGCGCCGGTACCAACCGCCGGTTTGTGCATCCGATCGCGGGCGTCGGCGCTGCCCAGGTGCGTGAGCCCGGTGCCGGTGACGAACGTGTGGGCGGGATCCATGTGGTCGACAGGGGCAACGATGCGGCGATCCTCGACCAAGGTCGCGTAGTCAACGTGGCGATCGGAGGTCCGCTCGCTCACCACCTGCGCCAGAGATCGCTCGCTGCGGATGGCCTCCAGCGCCAGATCGCGAGTTGTCTGCTCTCCGGTCAGGACATCGATGGTCTCGGCATCCCGCACAATGCCGACACGCCGTGTCCCCTCGACGTCCAGGAACTGGATGATGCGCATGGCTATCTCGCTTTCTCGCTCATTCGCTTAACCGAAATGCTTGTCTGCGAAGTCTAGATACTGCTCCCAATCGTACGCCGTGATGTCGTGTTTGCCGGTGCGGATATGATAGGCGATTCGGCCTTGCACAGGGGTGTTGAGATCCGGCAGTGTGTCTGTGGGCAGGCCCTCCGTCCCAAGGAGTCTATAGACCGGGTCCGCAGCCTTGGCGGCGAGAAACTCGCCCTTGGGGTCGGCCCAGAGATCCTCGGCAGCGCTGGCGACGTAGACGGGACGCGGCGCGATCAGCGCGATCAGCTCGTGCTGGTCGACGGGAAGGGCAGCCTCGCGGTCGTTGTACTGCTTGAAGTTGGTGCAGAACCAGTGCGGGAAGGCACTGTTGATGCGGTGGACCGTCTCGCCGAACCCGCGGCGTGATAGGGCGGCGCCGCCACAGCCCGAATTGTTGGACACTACCATCGCGAAGCGGGGATCGCTGGCCCCGGCCCAGAGCGCGGTCTTGCCCAGGCGCGAGTGACCGATCACGGCTACGTGGGCAGCATCGATGTCCGCATCATGTTCGAAGACATCGAGCGCTCGGCTGAGCCCCCAAGCCCACGCGCTGATCGTGCCCCACGCATCGCCGGCACTGTCGTCGCGTGGGAAGAGCGTGTGCACGCCATTCTGAAAACCATCGTGGAAATCAGGGTCGATGTCGCCACAGTAGATCGTGGCGAGACCATAGCCCCGCTTCAGAATCATCTCGACGGGCCAGCGCGAGCTCCCTCTGCCGCGACCGGATTCCGTCGCACGGTGGTCTGAGTTCCCTAGGGCCGGAAGCTCGGGCACCCAACC
>JAFGNI010000711.1 GCA_016927095.1 Anaerolineae bacterium
GGGCTCTGTCCAGCAAACAGCGGAAGCATCAGCGCTGCCTTTAGCCCTAGCCCTTGAAGCAGTGTCTCCCTCGAGACGAGATCCAGTTGATCGTCACCAGCGATATCTTCAACGACAATCATCCCATCCCCAGCAGTCTGGTGATGTGTACCGTCGGACCGGTGGGGTGTAATGGCATGATCAAGAATCGGCAGACGTTCGATGGACCATACCTGACCGGTGAGGTCAGTGCAGGGCCCACCATTCCCCACCGCAGACTCAATCCGCAGCCGCCTTTCAGATCCGACCGTTTCATTCAAAAACAAGAGACCACAGTCAATGGGTCCTCGGGCCGCCGCGCCCAAAGCAGTCATGTGTGCCGCCGACGCCACGTGTTCAACCATCGCCGTCAGGACATCTCCGGGCGACCCCGCCTCGACGATAGCCCGGCTGCAGCGGTAGAGCACACCAACTTCCTGCAGTGCATCCTGCGTACTCTGGAACAGCCGCGCCCGCTCAAGGGCATAGCTGGTTTCTGTAGCGATGGCCCGCGTCAGGTCCACCTCTGCGTCATCAAGTGCCTCACCCGAACCCGCAACGATTCGAACGGTGCCCAGTGGCTTGTCAGGTCGTCCCAACGGGATGATGAGATCCGAGCTATCGCTAACTAGCTCACCCTTGCCCAGCGGTCGCGCCTCTAGGCCATCGTAGACGTAGGCCCGATACGGCTTGCCGGACAACCACTCCCGCCAGCCCTCTTGTTGCTCACTTTGGACCAGCCGGGCAATCTCGCGCATGCGCTCGTCGGTCTCCTCCAAGAGCTGCGCATTCTCCAGAGCCAGACCGATCTGATCCGCCATCATCTGCAAGTAGACGGCAGTATCATCACGGGCAGCACGAGGCTGATCGGAGAATGGTCCCAACGCAACCCCGGCTGTTTCAGATCGAATATCGAGCACACCGACAATCCGTCCCCACATTCTGAACGGCAGACTGATCGCCCCTATGTCCCCGAGTATGTATCTGCCAAGAGATCGTGAATTCGGCGCCGGTGCACCGAGGAGCGCATCAGGGTCAGAAGCAGCTCCACCTGACCATCCGACTGGTACAACTGGATCTCTTCCTGCGTTGACTGCTGCCAGGGCCATCGCCGGTTCACCGGTCATCACAGCCGCGGCGATGGTACTCTCCTCATCCAGCGCAACGCGCAGGCCGCGCTCAAGCACATCACAGCCATCACCTGTTGAAGAGGCCCTAAGAACCAGGGAGCGATGGGTGTCGCCGACCGCGTCGGGCGCATCGTCGAGCAGGTAGAAGGCAACATGACAGAAACCGAACTGTGCAGCGATCTGATCGGTGGCGAGCTGTAGAAGCCGATCTAGGCGGCGAACCAGTGATGTGTACCGGCCCGGTGGTGTATACCGGCGATGTCGGTCTCCAGGGCCGTGCTGAGAGGCGGCCTGCGTCGTGGTGGCAGCTGCGGACCGGTGAAGTGTACCGGCGGACCGGTGAAGTGTACCGGCGATGTCTTTCGCCCGTGTGGCTATCGCGAGTTGCACCGAGCACCGTGCCAGATCAGCCATTCGAGCAGCCAAATCCTCCTCCAACAGGCCCACTTGCCCCTGCATCCGCTCCTGCATCTGGTTCAGAGCCACAGCCAACCGGCCGATTTCGTCGCGCCTCTCGACAGGCACTCGCCGATCCAACTCACCGGCGGCAATCTCCTCGGCAACGTCCGCCAAGCGATCCAAGCGGCGCAATAGGCCCCGTGTAAGAAGAAGCGCAGCGCCCAAGGCAACAACGACCGAAGCGACGACAATCCCAATGCTCAGGCTCAGGCCACTCACGCCGTCCACCAAATGCGCTATGCCACCGCGGTTAGTCGTGGACGCGACCGCGTCAGCACCAGCACGACGGAACAACTCACCATTTGGACCCAGGGCTAACAAGGCGCCTGCGATGAGCAATCCCGGCAGAAGCGTGACCAAAACAAAGGATACGAGAAGTCCAGTCCGAAGTGGGAGACCACGGCTTTCCCCAGCGCCAGATCCGAATCGGGTAAGAGAATCGTCGTTGCTCACGCGGTCTACCCCGGTGATGTGTACCGGCGGGTCCCTTCTGTCAGCTGCGCTCATAGCCCTGAGCCACCTTCATTATCAGCACCACCGACGTCAGTCATGTCGTGCGCTGGCAATTCGTCGTCAGTCTTGTCCCCCGGTGTGGGCTCTACACCCAGTGTGGCGTCTGCACCCGGTGCGGAGGCTATCTCAATCGTGACCGACTTCGCATCCAGTGCGTTGCCCAGCTCGGTGACTGCCGTGCGCAGGATAGCTTCGGGATCCAAGGATCGCTGCAACCGCTCATTGACGGAGAGAAGCAGAGCCTCCCGGTCCGCACGGCGCTGAGCCGCGGCGATCAATCGACTGCGCTGCAAGGCAACCCCACCGAAGTCAGTCACAAGCTGATGCAGCTGTCGTTCTGCGGCTGAGAACGGGTGAATGCCGTCGTAGAGCACAAGTACACCGCCCAATGTCACGCCACCATTCACACGGATCGGCAGAAACGCCAGAGCGCCATACCCAGAGAAGCTGTGGGATGTAGTGTCCAGGTGATGTGTAC
>JAFGNI010000712.1 GCA_016927095.1 Anaerolineae bacterium
TACACTGTATCAGCCGGAGGCGACGATGCTTGAGTCTGGCGAGTGCCTACAACAGCGCTACCGCATCCTCCAGCGCATTGGTGGCGGTGGGATGGGGACAGTCTACCTGGCTGAAGACGAGCGTCTGGAAGGCCGGCGCTGTGCCATCAAGGAGATGTCACCAGCCGTCCTGGCCTCTGAAGATCGCGAGTGGTCGATCGAGGCTTTCCGTCAAGAGGCGCAGTTGCTAGCCCAGCTCCGGCACCCAGGCCTCACCGCCGTCACTGACTTCTTCCCTGACTCCGGCAACTGGTACTTGGTCATGGACTACGTTGCAGGTGAGACGCTGGAAGAGCGGCTGTCCAAGCAGCCGGGACGCCGTTTCACGGTTGATGAGGCCTTGCGGGTTACACAGCAGTTGCTCGATGTGCTGATCTACCTACATTCGCAACCCTCTCAGGTGATCTTCCGGGATCTCAAGCCCAGCAACGTGATGTGTACGCCTGACGGTACTATCAAGCTCATTGATTTTGGAATCGCCCGATTTTTCAAGCCCGGCAAGGCACAGGACACGGCGCTGCTGGGCACACCTGGCTATGCGGCGCCGGAGCAGTTCGGTCGGATGGGGCAGACTGATACGCGCACGGACATCTATGGCCTGGGGGTGCTGCTACATCAGATGGTGACGGGCTTCGATCCCAGTGCGGTCGCTAGTCCATTTCCGGTCCCTGATCCCCGCATAGCCATGCCGTCAACGCCACTACGCATTGCGCAGGTGATCCAGCGGGCTACGCAACTACGACCGGAGCTCCGCTATACCAGTGTGGCGGAGATGCAGTCGGAGTTGTTCCCTGCCCCATCTTCCTTTGTGCCCTACACGAGTACGCGGGTGATGCCACAATCAGCGGGCGTACCACCGCGTGTCGAGCAACCGAAGCGGGGTATGAGCGGCATCTGGCCAGGTCTAGGGGTCGCTGCCTTGGGTGCACTCCTGTGCGGTGGCACTGTGGCCGGGGCGTACTGGTTGGGCCTGTTTCCGCTCTCCCCGGGCGCGACGAAAACGCCTGCCCCTCTTGTCTCGCAGCCCACGCCGGAGCCAACTGAGGAACCGACCGCCGAACCGACTACAAGCCATGACGCCGGTGGGCCTTCCTCAAGCCCTACCCCTACGCGGACCGCTCAGCCGGTTGCCACGGCGACTGCGACTGCACCACTTCTCATCTCCGAGCGGATCGTCTTTGGTCACTCGGTCATGGGAAAAGCCCTGGAGGCGACGGTGATGGGCTACGACGGCGGAATCCCAATTGTTGTGGTCGGCAGCATTCAGGGAGATCAGCTTCCAACCCAGACCCTCGTCGAGGCGCTTGCTGCCTACTACGCCCAGGACTATGGCAGAGTTCCTGAGGACACTCTGCTCTATCTGATATCATCCATCAACCCAGATGGCAACGCTGCCGGATCGAGATACAACGCGAATGGCGTGGACCTTAACCGTAATTGGGCTACCGACGATTGGCTATCGAGTGCCGCTGTTCCTGGATACCCTGATGGCAAGACGGGATCCGGCGGCAGTTACCCGTTCTCGGAATCGGAGACCGTGGCTCTGCGAGATCTGATCGTCGATCTACGCCGACGGTCAGCCGAGCTCAAAGTTGTCATCGTGCACTCATCAGTGTCACTGAGTGAGGGCGAAGTCTACCCCGGGGGCGCAAACTCGGAGCGGATCGCTTCGGCCTACAGCGTCGTGACAGGGTACCGAGTTGAGACCTCCTGGGCGCAATACACGACATCTGGCGAGGCAGTCACCTGGTGCAGTGAGAACGATATTGTCGCCATCGATATCGTCTTTCCTGCGAAGCAGACACCGACAACCGTGGTGTATCAGGGGGTAACCTTGCTTCAGGCAACGTTGGATGGGTTGAGGGCGATAACCAACTAGACCAGTAAGCCGGTCGTCGGTGCGACCTCTGGATCGGGGAGTGGTATGCGCGCAATGTCCAATGGGTTTCGATGGCCGGAACGCTCCGCATTGTCACGGAGAGTTGCTGGAGTCGCTGCGATTCTGGCATGCTCTATCACTAGTTTGCTGGCTGGGATGCTGGTACTGTGTGGTTGCAGTCGATCTGGCTTGGTCGACGCGACACCCACCGCACTGAGCAAGGTGGCCACTCAGGTCCTGGCCACTGCATCCTCCCCCAAGTCGACGTCTACTGTCCATCCGCTCGCAACTCCCGCGATGCCGGTGCTGACCCCAGCTCCGCCGATCATTGAGATCCTGCCTACGGCTACGCCTGAGCCCTTCTTTGAGGGGCCGATTGAGTATGGCCGTTCTTTCCAGGGACGTCCGCTGCACGTCTTTCGCCTCGGGACCGGACTATCGGCCCGGATTGTGATCGGCGGGATCCACGGCGGCTATGAGTGGAACACCGTCGAGTTAGTCAGCGAGACACTGGCGACCTATCAGGCAAACGCGAGTCTGATTCCGGCGAACGTAGCCTTCTATGTGGTCCCCTGCGCGAATCCCGATGGTTACGCGGCCGGCACTGATGCCGAAGTGGCGCGGATGAATGGAAATCTTGTTGACTTGAACCGGAATTGGGACTACCAGTGGCAGCCCGTTGCGACTCATGGAACTCGCCCTGTCAGCGGCGGCAGTGGGCCGTTCTCGGAGCCAGAGACGGATAGTTTGCGCCGGTTTATCGAAGAGAGAGGCATAGAGGCTGTTATCTTCTATCA
>JAFGNI010000713.1 GCA_016927095.1 Anaerolineae bacterium
GAATGCCGGCGGCGACGGTGGGCAGCACAGCGACGAACACTCCCCCGCACATCCCGACGCCGCCGGGCACGACCTTTCAGATCCCGCCGAATAACCGCGGCACCATTATGATGGGCAGCGGGACGGTGATGATCAACAACCGGCCCGCCGCTCGTGCAGGAGACCAGGCGCAGACGTGCGCCGATCCTGTGCCCAACATGTCAGCAACCGTCGTTGCCACCGGCACCGTGATGATTGGAGGGTGAGGGAAACCATGCCAGAGGAAATCATCGGACAGGGTTGGGCCTTTCCACCCCAGGTGGGGCCGCAGGGCGGCATTGCCCTGACCCACGATCGCAACGAGATCGATCAGGCCATCCATATCATCCTCTCCACGTCACCCGGAGAGCGCGTGATGCGACCGACGTTCGGCTGCCGGTTGCACGACCTGGTCTTTGATCCTAACAACAGCCACACCGCCGCGCGCGCCCGGCGATACGTGGAAGAGGCCTTAGGCATGTGGGAGCCGCGCATCAACGTGCTGCAGGTCAGCGTCAGCCAGGACCGCGAGCAAGCCAATGCCCTGATCATTGAGATTGAGTACGAGGTCAAAGCGACCCACGATCAGCGGAGCTTGGTCTACCCGTTCTACTTGATACCGGAGGAATAGCAGGGGCCGGGTACCGGATGCAAGATGCCAGATACCGGATACCAGATTGGATGTTGGATGGTGGATGCTGGAGTTGCAGCGATTGCGCGTCTGTATCGCGCCGTTCTCACGTCTATTCGCCCATTCGCTCATCCGGTTTCTCGCTGACTCGCTCATTCGCTGATTCTGTGATTTGACCATGCGACCAGACGGAGGTCACGATGGCGTTACCTAAGCCCAGGTTGGACGACCGGCAGTTCCAGGATATTGTCGACGAAGCCAAGAAACGTATCCCGCACTACACCAAGGAATGGACGGACCACAACGTCAGCGATCCCGGGGTGACCCTGATCGAGCTCTTTGCGTGGATGACTGACATCCTCCTCTACCGGCTCAACCAGGTGCCAGACCTGCACTTCATCACCTTTATGGAGATGCTGGGCATCACCCTGCGCGAGCCTGTGCCTGCCAAGGTGCCGGTCACCTTCTGGCTCTCCCAACCACAGGAATCGCCGGTGGTCATCCCGGCAGGCACCGAGGTCGCCAGCACCCAAACCGAGACCGAGGCCTCCATTGTCTTCACGACCGATGAAAGCCTCCGGGCGTTGCCGCCGGTGTTGCATACCGTGCTCTCACGGGCACGTTCCCGCGGAAGCGGCGAAGTGCGGTTTCGCGAGCAGAACCTCCGCCGGCTAGAAGCCGGCTTCGGCGGCTTCGATGTCTTCTCGGCGGTACCCCAGGTCGACGACGCTCTGTACTTCGGTTTTGAGAACGATCTCAGCCACCACATATTGGGCTTTCAGATGGATTTCGATCCTGCCGGCGGTGCCGGCGTCGACCCAACGCTGCCACCTTACGTCTGGGAGGCATCCACAGGCGACGCGGAGGACCGGTGGCGGCGGTGTGATGTGGAGATCGACACGACCCGCAGCATGAACACGGCAGGGCGCATCCGCATCCATCTGCCGAAGATGGGCACCTACGACTTCGACCAAGGCAATCTGTACTGGGTGCGGGCCCGGATCAAGGAGATCTCGGCGCAGGAACGCCACGACGGGATGCAGGCCTTTGAGAAGACGCCGGTCCTGCGTCGTGCGGCCGTGGCCAGCTGGGGAGGGACAACATCCGCCACCCATGCCCAACTCATCGCCAGCGAGTTCTTGGGGCAGAGCGACGGGACGCCCGGTCAGCGCTTCACGCTGCAGCACACCCCAATCCTTCAGCGGCTACCCGAGGAAACGCTGGTTGTCCAGGTAGAAGGCCGGACGCCGCAGACGTGGGAGGAGGTCCCCGACTTCTCCGATTCCGATGGGGGATCACCACATTACACCCTCGACGGCATCACGGGGGAGCTACGGCTGGGCCCCGCAGTGCGTCAGCAGGACGGCACGATGAAGCTCTACGGGGCCATCCCTGCGCGCCACGCTAACCTCGTCTTCCGCCGCTACCGCTACGGCGGTGGTCAGGACGGCAACGTCCAGGCCGGTGTGCTCAACACGCTCAAGACCGCGATCCCCTATGTAGCGCGGGTGAGCAACCAGTCTGCCGCTTGGGGCGGCCTTGACGCTGAGTCACTCCAATCCGCCATGATGCGGGTTCCGGCGCTGTTGCGCTCCCGCGATCGGGCGGTAACCGAATCCGACTACGAGTTCTTGGCGACGCAGGCCCGTCCTGCCGCCATTGGCCGCGTCCGCTGCCTGCAGCCTAAGCCGTCGGAGGCGGGTCGCGTGGCACCCGGGCAGGTCTATCTCCTGGTCATCCCCCGGGTCGCCAACCCCGACGGCTATCTCGAGCCCCAGGAGCTGACCCTGAACCCGGACGACGTCACAGCGTTGGCCACCTACCTGGACGAGCGCAGGATGCTCACAACCCGCCTCGACATTCGCCCGCCGGCCTACTATTGGGTAGCTTGCCGCGTACAACTGCGCGCAGCGCCTGGCGTGGCACAGGCCACCGTCGAGGCCGAAGCCCTGCGACGCCTCTATCGCTATCTGAATCCGCTGACCGGGGGACCGGACGGCACAGGCTGGCCCTTCGGTCGCGATCTTTTCATCTCCGATGTCTATCAGTGTTTGCAGGGCATGCCGGATGTGCAGTTCATCCGCGGGGTCCAGATGCGGGTCGCGCGCGAAGGCGGCGCCGGACAGGGTGACCCGGTGGAGTCGGTTGAGGTGATCGCCCACGGTATCGTCGCTTCGGGCGTCCACGAGATCGAGTTCGTCTGAGCGGCGGTACAGAGAGGCCAGAGACCATGAACGCTCAGCAGATGTTCCAGATTCAGATCACCGATCCCGACGGTAGCCAACGCACCTTGCCGCTGCGCGAGCGCACGACAATCGGACGGCAGATGGGCAACGACCTTGTGCTGAGCGATCAACGGATCTCGCGCCAGCACGCAACCATTGCCTGCGACGACGAGGGATGCACAGTCGCAGATCTCGGTAGCTCCAATGGCACGCTCCTCGATGGCCAGAAGCTGCCGCCGAACGTACCCACGCCTCTCAAGCCCGGAGCAAAGCTCCAGATCGGGCCCTTCGAACTGATACTGGCGGTGCAGACGGCTGAGCCCCAGCCTAAGGCTGAGCCGGCGGTCTCTGAGCCGGCGAAGCCTGCTACAGATCAAGCCGAGGAGCCACCAGCCGGAGAGGAAGCACCGGTCGCCCCGGTGGCAGTCAGAGCCGAGGAAGCTGTCGCACAGGAACCCCCTGAAGTGATCGAGGCGGAGGTCGCAGTGCCGCCACCAACGCCCCCATCCACACCGCCTGCTCCCCCAGATGCCTTAGGCGTGCCGGCGCCGGCGTCGCTCACACCGCCGGGTCTGGGGCTGGAAAGCCAACATCTCGTCCACTACCTGCCGGGTATCTACCACACGGCATTCATGCGCCGATTCTTGGGCATCTTTGAGGCCATCTTGACCCCGATCGAGTGGCAGATCGACAATTTCGACCTCTTTCTGGATCCGGGCACTGCCCCAGTGGGTTTTATGCCTTGGCTGGCGGGCTGGTTCGACGTCGCTTTCGACCCCTCTTGGGATGAGGTCCGGCGGCGACAGCTGCTCCGGGAGGCCCACAGGATCTACGCCCGGCGGGGCACCAAGTGGGCACTGAGCCGGGTTCTGGAGATTTACACGGGCAAGACCCCAACCATCGTGGATACGGGTGAGGGTTTGGCGCCGTTCACCTTCAAGGTAACGCTCCCCATCAGCTCAGCGCGCTCGGAACGCGCTATGATTGAGCGCCTGATTGATGCCCATAAGCCTGCTTACACGCTGTACGAACTGGAATTCGCCCCATAGACGCGAGGGATTCTCTCCCTAATTTATGATATTTGTACTATAATAAAAGCAGATAAAGGAGGGTATCCATGGAGCGACTCGTCGGGCAGACACTCAGCCGTTACAAGATCACCGAACTCCTGGGCGAAGGGGGGATGGGTGCCGTCTTCCGCGCCACGGATCTCACACTGCAGCGCGACGTGGCCATCAAGATTATGCACCCCCACATGGCGAATCAACCGAACTTCCGCGAGCGCTTCCTGCAGGAGGCCCGCACGGCGGCGCGTCTCGATCACCCCGGCATCGTTCAGGTCTACGACTTCGGGCAAGAGCAGTCGCTCCTCTTCATTGTGATGGAGTTCATCCGTGGCGCTAATCTGCGCCAGATGCTGGAAGACCTCAAGCCCCAGGGGAAGTGGATCCCGTTGAATGAGGCTGTTCAGATCATCCGGCAGGTCGCCCTAGCGATGGATTACGCCCACCGGCAAGGGGTGCTCCACCGGGATCTGAAACCGAGCAACGTCATGATAGAGCCGGAGGTCTCGGAAGGCCTCCCCTACCGCCCGGTGCTCACCGACCTCGGTCTTGCCCGACTGATGGAGGGGCAGCGCATCACCCAGGCCGGTACGTCGATGGGCACGCCCACCTACATGTCGCCAGAACAAGCATTGGGCGAGGACACCGATGCGCGGAGCGACGTCTACTCCTTAGGCGTTATGCTGTACGAGCTAGCTGTCGGCCGGCCGCCCTTCCCGATCAAGACGCTCAGCGAGGCGATCCGGTACCACACGAAGGAGACACCGCCAAGCCCCAGGTCGATCCGACCTGACCTACCTCAAGACCTAGAAGCGGTCATTCTGAAGGCGATGGCGAAAGACCGTGACGATCGATGGCACGATGGCGCAGCCTTAGCCCAGGCACTGGGCGCTCTGGGTCAAGCAGCCACAGCAATCGACAGCGCGCCCACGGCGATGGCCTCGGCTGTGAGCTTGATGACTCAGTACCAGAGGAGTCTCGCGCAACCGCGGGGGCCTTCTGTCCTCAAGGAGTTCGCAACACCGAGCGGTTCGGGCGACACGATCCAGGCACGACTCCCTGACGGCACCACACTGGAGGCTGAGTTCGCCGGCACCAAGATGACCGTAGGACGGGCCGAGGACAACGATATCACCCTTGACAGCCAGAATGTCTCGCGGTACCACGCGCGCATTGAGGGCGGCTCGGGGGCCTATCGTGTGGTCGACCTTGGCAGCACGAATGGCACCTACATCGGGAGCGCCAAGCTCTTGCCCGGCGTGCCGGAGGAATGGCGTCCCGACAAGCCCCTTCGCATCGGCGACGCTTGGCTCCGACTGACCGTCAGGGGGGAGCGGACGTCGACCTCGCCGCTCGGTGCGCCGGCAGCCGCCGGCGTTGCGGGCGGTCGCACCCGTGGTGACCGCAGCATGGTGCGAACGAGCACCGGCGAGGGGCGCGTGGGTGTGGTGATGGACACTACGCAGTTGACGGTCGCACCTGGCGAGCGAGCCGTCACCTCGGTCATTTTGCTCAACCAGGGACCGATTGTCGACCATTTCACGATCACCGTCGAGGGCATCCCCCCTGATTGGGTGGACCTCCCGCCGGTGGTGCAACTGATGCCCGGCGAGCAGCAGGAAGTCGCCCTGACCCTGCATCCACCGCGATCGCCCCAGAGCAAGGCAGGACGATACACCGTGACGGTGCGGGTTATCAGCCGCGATATTCCATCGCAATACGTTGACGTTCGCCTCGCGCTTACGGTAGGCACCTACAGCCAGTTCCAGAGCAGCCTCCAGCCGCAGAAGGTGCGTGCGGGCAGGCCGACGCGGGTCACCGTGCGCAATGACGGGAACTTCCCCGACACCTTCACCATATCCGGCAGCGACCGCGGCAACGAGCTCGCTTTCGAGCCCCCCGCAGCCCGTATCCAGGTCGCGCAGGGAGGCACCTCCTCGGCGGACCTCCGGGCCAAGCCGGTCAAGCGACCCTTTATTGGCGGAACCAAGAGCCATCCCTTCGTCGTCAACGTTGCGCCGTCTCAAGGAGATCCCCAGCAACATGCTGGCGAGCTCGTGAGCCGCGGTCTGATACCGCCGTGGGTGCCACCGCTTGTGATCGGCATCCTGCTCATTGCCTGCATTGCCGTGGCCTTGCTCTTGACCCGAGCGCCGGTGATCGAGCTCGCGGAGATCGAGCCAACAACACCCATCGCAGGCGAACCGGTGACCGTGCGCTGGCGCGTCAAGAATGCCAGACGGGTGGAGCTACGCCCGTTCGGTGTGGAGCTGAACCCTGACGTCGGCGAGTACACCTTCGAAAGCGGCTTTGCCGACACCACCACCGTGAGTCTTGTCGCATTTGGTCTGATCCGCTCTACGCAGGAGACCCTGAATATCGGCGTAGAGGTACCGGTCGTGGAAGCGGAGCCGCCTGTCATCAACGAATGGTCGGTGTTCCCTACCGAGATCACGCAGGGGCAGGAAGTCACGATCCGGTGGAGCGTGAGCAATGCCGAAAGCGTGCGCGTCCAGCCCTTCGGCACGGTCGACTCTAGCGGGGAGCGCACCGACGAGCCACAGCAGACCGAGACCTACACGCTGATAGCCACGAACCAGGACAAGAACGTGGAACAATCACAGCGCGTGGTCGTCGTGACGCCGTCGCCTGACGCCCCGGAGATCACCACGTTCACCGTTTCGCCGTCGACGGTTGTGGAAGGCGTCGACACAACCGTGCAGCTGACCTGGGAGACGGAACGCGCAGACACGGTGACCATCGAGCCGGGCCTCGGCCCGGTGGGCCTAACCGGGACCCGTGATGTCCCGATTCCCGCCAGCGACACGATCTACACCTTGGTTGCCCAAGGCCCTGGCGGCGAGCTGTCGGCTCAGGTCCAGGTAGTCGTTGAAGCACAGCGGTGCTTCGTTACGCTTGAGGGTCTCAACCTGCGCGAGGGACCGGGCACGGCCTACGAGCCACCGCTCGGCAACCTGGCTGCAGGCACCCAGGTGATGCCAATTGCCTACAGCGCCGTTGGTTATCCCGACGGGCAGTGGGTCAAAGTCCAGGTCTCGGGCACGGGGAACGAAGGTTGGGTCTCGCAGGCTTACCTGGGAGACTGCAACGTGGACGTCACGGGGCTGGGCAGCGCGACGATCCCGCCAACGCCAACACCGCCTTTTGAGGTCACCAACGTACAGGCCAGCGTGAACCCGGCGAATTGGGCGGGTACTTGCCCCAAGGAATTCGTCTTCACAGCCGACATCACGGTCAGCAGCGCCGGTACCGTGCAGTACGTCTGGGAGCGCAGCGATGGCGCCGCAGCCACAGCGGAGTCGGTCGACTTCGCCGGCCCGGGCACCCAGAGCGTCAACAGCAGCTGGACCCTCAGCGCATCCGGCACCTACTGGAAGCGGCTCCGCGTGACCGGGCCAAGTGCACTAACGTCCAACCAAGCATCTTTCACCCTGGCGTGCCTTAGCGACGCACTCTATATCTACTCGGTCAACGCTGCGCCGACTCAGCAGTTCGTGAACCTCCTGGAGGACAACGACTTCGACGTCGACACCATCACGATGAACGCGATCCTGAGCACGGATCTAGAGGATTATGACCTCATACTTCTCGGGCCGGACACGGGCAGCGGAGGGACTTGGGGGGATAACGCGGGGAACCAAGCCGAGGCAATAGAGGACGCCAACGTGCCGGTTCTCGGCATCGGCGACGGTGGCTACGCCTTCTTCGGCAAGCTAGGCTATGAGATCGGTTGGGGCAATGGCTGGCACGGCTCCGCGCGAGATGCCTACGTGATGGACACGGACCATCCCATGTGGAACACTCCCAACGAGATCAGCATTCCCGGTAATCGCATCGTGCAGCTGTACAACAGCGACGCCGCCTACGTCGCCATCAGCTATCCGTCCGCTGTCTCAGGCGTCACAGGCATTGGTCGCCAAAGCGACAATACCACACACTACACGATCATGGACAAGAACACCATGTACGTATTGTGGGGCTACAACTCGGGAGCGCAGGAGATGACGACTACGGGAAAACAGGTCTTCATCAATGCAGCGCGCAGCGCGATGCGGCCCAGGTTCTTCATCCTGCCGTTGCCTATCACCCTGCAGCCGCCGGTGCTGATCAACCCGTAGTGGCGAACATATGGTATAATGGGGCCAGACAAGGAAAAATGAGGCATGGTTACCCTACAAGCAGGCAAAGGCTTCCTGGTCGTTCCAGGTGTCGTCTCGTTTACGCGCGCGCACCGTTCCTAGCGGTGCGCCCCCTGACGAGACAACGCTGAATTGCGTACGTGAACTATCGAGCCGTGGGCGCGCTCGCGCCCGCGGCTTTTCCTTGCATCCGAACCCTTCATCCCCATCCTCTGCCGCCGCGCGAGCCTCGCGGCATGACAGACAGAGGAGATCAGACCAATGAGTGCTGTTCAGATTCACCTTGACCGCGTCCAATACCATCACGGCGCCGAGCTGATTCTGGAGGCCGTCTCCTGGGAGATCCAGGAAGGCCAAAAGATTGGGCTCGTCGGCCCAAACGGTGCTGGCAAGTCGACCTTGCTGCGCCTGATCACCGGCGAGCTACAGCGTGACGAAGGCCACATCGTCCACCACGCCACGCGCATCGGGTACCTGGCACAGGATCCGGTATTCAAGGCCGGCACAACGGTATGGGACACCGTGCTCAGCGCCAACACCGACCTTCATGCCGTCGAGACGCGAATGCGGATGCTGGAAGCCCGCATGGGCGATCCAGAGGTACTCAGCGACGCCAGCGCCTTCGAGCGCGTGCTGGCACAGCACGCACGCGCCCAGGAAGCCTTCGAGGAACTGGAGGGCTATCGCTACGAAAGCCGCTGCCGCCAAGCGCTACAGACGGTGGGCTTCGTGGACCGAGACTTCGATCTCCCGGTCGGCGTGCTCTCGGGAGGGCAGAAGAAGATGCTGGGCCTGGCGATGTTATTGGCGATCGACTGCGATGTCCTCCTGCTGGATGAGCCCGACAACCACCTGGATCTACCGGGCAAGGCGCGGCTGGAGCAGTTCATCCTGGGCTTTGCCGGCACGGTTGTGATCGTGTCCCACGACCGCTATCTGCTGGACGAGACCGTCTCGTTCATCGCCGAGGTCGAGGACCACCGGATCACGCTCTACCAGGGGAACTACTCAGCCTACGCCACGGAGAAGCAACTGCGCCTCCTGCGGCAACAACAGCTCTACGAGGCCCAACAGAAGGAGATCCAGCGTATCGAGGAAGCCATCGCGCGCTTCGAACTCTGGGCCAGCCTTGTGATCAACGAGCGGCACATCCGCCAGGCACGCTCACGGCAGAAGATGTTGGCACGTATGGACAGGATTGAGAAGCCGTTGATGGAGCGTGAGACGATGGGCCTGGCGCTCGACGGCTGGCGCGGCTCCAATAAGGTTTTGGAGATCATAGAACTGGACAAGGCCTTTGGTGATGACGTAGTGCTGCTCGGACTCAACTTGCTGATCTGGCGAGGCGAACGGGTCGGCCTCCTAGGTGCCAACGGATCGGGCAAGAGCGTGCTCCTTCGCTGCATCTTGGGTCAGGAGACGCCGACCTCCGGTGTCATCAAGGTCGGGCCCAGCGTCCGGATCGGTACCTACGCCCAGGAGCACGAGACGCTCGATCCCAGCCGCACCCTGATCGAGGAGATCTGGAACGCCAAGTCGATGTCCGAACACGCGGCGGTCAACTTCCTGCGCCGTTTCCTCTTTCCCTATCGCCGGACGCGGGACACCGTTGCCACGCTTTCGGGCGGAGAGCGCAGCCGGCTACAACTGGCCAAGCTTATGCTCTCCGACGCCAACTTCCTGCTCCTGGACGAGCCGACCAACAACCTTGATCTGCCGTCCTGCGAGGTCCTGGAGCAGGCGCTGGACGAGTTTGAGGGCACGGTCCTCGTCATCTCCCACGACCGTTACTTCCTGGACCGGACGGTGACGCGCATCGTTGACCTGGAGGATGGGGCCCTCACGGAATATGCCGGGGACTACACGTACTACCGCGAGCGGCGCCAGGGCTGAACGAAGCCAAATGCCTTGTCTGTGGTATAATCATTGTATATACATTCGGGAGGACGAGATGGAGACACGCGTCAAGAAATGGGGTAACAGCCTGGCGTTGCGGATTCCTAAGCCGCTGGCGATTGAGGCCGGGATTGAGGAAGAGACGCTCATTGAGCTTGTCCTGGAGGAGGGCCGCCTTCACATTGTCCCCGTCGCGGAGCCCGAGCCAACGCTCGAGCAACTCCTGGCACAAGTCACCGAAGAGAACCGCCACGGGGAGATTGACACTGGAGCCTCACAAGGCGTGGAGGTATGGTAGACGACTATGTCCCGGAGCGCGGCGACATCGTCTGGCTGTTGTTCAACCCTCAGGCTGGTCATGAGCAGGCAGGACGGCGTCCTGCCCTCATCTTGTCGCCTGCTGCATACAATGGCAAAGTAGACCTGGCAATCGTGTGTCTTGTTACCAGGCAGGTGAAGGGCTATCCGTTTGAGGTTCCCTTGCCGGCTGGTCTTGATGTGGATGGCGTGGTATTGGCAGACCAGGTCAAGAGCCTTGACTGGCGTGCCAGAGATGCTACCTATATGGGGCACGTGCCCCCCGCGGTCGTCAGCAAGGTACTCGGGAAGCTCAGACTGCTCCTCGCTGACTAGGGACAGGCCGGCCTAGTCACCGGTCCCTGAGGAAGAGGGCGCTAGACGCCGGGTTCGGTCATCCTGCGCGGATCGAGCAGATCATCCAGCTCCGCTTCCGGCAGCACCTGCCACGCGAGCGCGACCTCGCGTACGGTCTTGCCGGTATGCTGGGCCTCTTTCGCGATCTCAGCGGCGCGGTCGTAGCCGATAGCAGGGACCAGGGCTGTTGCCAGAGCCAGGTTGCGCGAAACAAGGGACTGGCACTGTTCGACATCCACCTCCAAGCCGGCAACACAGCGATCGGCGAAGTTACGCGTCGCATTGGCCAACATTGCGGTCGCCGCCAACGTGTTGTGGATTAGCAATGGCATCATCAAGTTCAGCTCGAAGGCGCCCCCTAGCCCACCCAATGTGTTGGCAGCGTCATAGCCCACCACCTGAGCGCAGACCATGATGAGTGCTTCCGCAATCACGGGATTCACCTTGCCCGGCATAATCGACGATCCGGGCTGCACCGGAGGTAGGCGGAGCTCTCCCAGGCCGTTGCGGGGGCCGGACGCCATCCAGCGAATGTCATTGGCGATCTTGTGAAGGCTGACCGCGATGGTACGCAGCAAGCCAGAGGCTTCAACCAGGCCATCGCGGGCGGCGTTGGCAGCGACGTGGTTCTCAGCCTCGACGAAGTCGGTGTCCAACGCCCTATTGAGATGGTCGATGGCAAGGTCCGGGAACCGCGCCGGACAGTTGAGTCCGGTGCCCACGGCCGTCCCTCCCAGCGGGAGCGCCCGCACCGCAGACCGGGCCTGTTCAGCCCTCACCACGCTGGCACGGGCCTGCGCGGCATAGCCGCCGAAGACCTGGCCCATCCGAATAGGCGTCGCATCCTGTAGATGCGTGCGCCCGGTCTTGACGATGTCGTCAAAGGCGATCGCCTTAGCTTTCAACGCCTCTGCTAGCATGTCGAGCGCGGGGATCAGCTCATCCCGGAGGGCAAGCGAGAGCGCGACGTGGGCTGCGGTCGGGATTACATCATTGCTGGACTGGCTGCGATTGACATGATCATTGGGATGCACGCCGGGCGCCTGCTTACCCCGAGCAGCAGCCAGATGGTGTGCGGCCCGCGCTGCAATCACCTCGTTGGCGTTCATGTTAGTGCTCGTGCCCGAACCGGTCTGGAAGACGTCCACAGGAAAGTGCGCGTCCCAGTCCCCGGCGATGACCTCATCGCAAGCCTGGAGGATGGCGTCGCCAAGCTCAGGATCCAGTAGCCCCAACACGACATTGGCGCGTGCACAGGCGCGCTTGACCAAGCCGAGGGCCCCGATATACCCACGCGTGAAACAGAGCCCCGAGATCGGGAAGTTCTCCACCGCCCGCTGGGTCTGGGCTCCCCACAGGGCATCAGCCGGCACGCGCACTTCGCCGAGGGAATCCTTCTCTGTCCTGTAAGGAGCGTCCCATTCACCGGAGAACGCTGTGGATCGTCTGGCCATAGACCTGTGTCCTTCGTCAGCCTTCATCGCCGGTGCAGCCGTGGTACCAGATGCTGTCCTCGCGCCCGACCAGGTCGTTAGCAGCTTCTGGTCCCCACGATCCGATCTCGTAAGGCCGTGGATCGCCGCAGGCAGGCAGTGGGTCAATGATCTTCCACGCCAGCTCGATCTCGTCGGCACGGGTGAACAGCGAAGCGTCGCCCTGCAGAGCATCCAGCAGCAGCCGCTCGTAGGCCTCGGGTAGGGCCCCATCACCGAAATCCTGGTCATAGCGGAAGCCCATGTTCACCGGTGCAGTGCGCATCCCTGCCCCAGGGTGTTTGGTCTCAAAGGTGAGACGTATCGCCTCGTCCGGTTGGATGCACAGGGCCAGACGATTGGGCTTGAGGTCTACGTTCTCCGGGAAGAGCAGGTGCGGCACGTGCTTGAACACCAGCGTGACCTCAGTGGACTTCTCCTGCAACCCCTTGCCGGATCGCAGGTAGAAAGGCACGCCCTGCCAACGCCAGTTATCAACGTAGAAGCGCAGCGCCGCATACGTCGGCGTCGTCGAATCCGAGGATACCCCCTCCTCATCCAGATAGCCCTCGTATTGACCGAAGACCACATCCTCCGCTGCCGAGGACCGGACCGCCCGCAGCACCTTCACCTTCTCGTCCCGAAGCGCATCGGCACTGAAGGTCGCAGGGGGCTCCATCGCCGTCAGGGTGAGGAGCTGCAGGAGGTGGTTCTGGAACATGTCACGCAGCACGCCGGCCTTGTCGTAGTACCCACCGCGACGCCCTACCACAACCGATTCGGTGACGCTGATCTGGACGTGGTCAATGTACGATCGGCTCCAGAGGGGTTCGAAGATGGCGTTGGCAAAACGGAAGGTCAGGATGTTCTGGACCGTCTCCTTGCCCAGGTAATGATCGATCCGGAAGACTTGATCCTCATCGAAGGCCCGATGGATGCGATCGTTGAGCTCACGCGCGCTCTCGAAGTCGTGCCCGAAGGGCTTCTCAACCACGATCCGCGTCCAGCCACGCTCACTATGGTTCAGCCCCGCCTTGCCTAGCTGCTCCACCACAACGGAGTAGACCACTGGGGGGACAGAGAGGTAGAATAGGCGGTTGCCCTGGGTGCCATCCTCCCTATCGAAGATCGCCAGCCTCTCCGCCAGGCGACGGTAGGTCGCAGGATCGTCGTAGTCTCCCTGGAGGTAGCTGTGCCGGTCCGCAAAACCACTCCAGAGGTGACACACGTGCGGCTTGTGCCGGGCATAGGCCTCGACACCCTCGTAGAGGTGATCGCGAAAGGCCTCATCGCTGAACTCTGACCGCGCCACGCCAAGAATCCGGATGCTCTCCGGCAGCATACCCTCACAGGCAAGCGTGTGCAAGGCCGGAACGAGCTTGCGCTGTGTCAGATCACCCGATGCGCCAAAGATCACGATAGTGGATGGTACCCCGCTGCTCTGCATTGCCCCTCCCCTTACGTCTAGACACGAGCGCGATTCATTATATCGGCGTTGACCTGGAAATGAAGAGGCTGGAGGCCGGACCAAGGCGGTCAAACCGCTCGATCTCGACCTCTAGCCGTGCACAGGGTACCGCACGCGTCCGTGGCGGGACGCGGGGTGAACTTAGCGTCTGCGGGGGATGATGATCCAGAGAAGCATATAGGGCACCAAGCCCGGCAGCCCACCTGGCACCAACAGAATCAGGAAGAGCAGCCGGAACCAGAAGGGCGCGATTCCGTAGAACTCACCCAGTCCCCCACATACCCCAGCGATGATGCCATTCTCTCGTCGTAGTTTTCCACTCGCCATTCATGTCACCTCCATTCGTCGCTCTGACTAGTACTACGGGATACTGGACATGGAGTTGCATGCAGCGACGTTGGAACGTTTGAACATTCGAACGTTCAAACGTGGCAACGTTATTTCGGACTCTCGTTGACAAGACCTTCAACCATGCTAGACTACCTTGTCGGAAATCTCTCACGAGGAGCCCAAATGGTCAGAAAGCAAGATCTGTCACCGGTGAGCCTGGCGAACCCTCGCCGCGCTCCCAGCTCTGGACGTCACGACGGGCGCGGACCCCGGCCACTGTGCCTGCTGCTCCTCCTGACAGTCTGCCTAAGTGCTCTATCACCTCGGGTGGGCCTTGCTGCGCCGGTGGCGCAGCAATCGGTTATGGTCATCACATCGCCCACCGAGGGCACGATGTTGAGTGGCCAAGTGGAGATCCGTGGCACCGCGACCCACCCGAACTTCAACTCCTACGGTGTGCTCTACGCCAGCGGCGCGCGGGTTACCGGTGAGACCAACTGGCGGTTGGATAGCCCCATCGCTTGGAATGTGCCGACCATGGTCGTGAACGGCGTCTTAGGCACCTGGGACACGACACAAGTTCCCAATGGCCAGTATGTGCTGGCCCTCGCGGTCTTTGAGGTGGGTAACGAGACGCCGATGGTCTACTTCATCAACAACCTGACGGTCAACAACGAGGAGGCGACACCGACGCCGGAACCCACCGAGACGCCGGAAGCCGAGGAGCCAGGCGCAGAACCCACGGCCGATGAGGCAGCGCCACCGCCTGCAGCCCCCACCATCGCGCTGCCGCCGACCTCGACCCCACGGCCCACGGCCACCATCGTGGCCGGCGCCGCCGCTGACGAGGAGAATGACGGCGACGACGGCGAGGGTGGGCTCTTGCCATCGGACATCTTCTCGGTGGATGCGGTCAAGGAGGCCTTCAAGACCGGCGCGCAGCTCGCTCTTCTGATCTACGCCGTCGGCATCCTTTATGCGTTGACGAAGGCTGCCATTCGCTACTATCTGCGACAGACCAGGAGCAAATCGGGCTCGTGAGCCAGTTCAAACTCGTTGTTGGGCTCGGAAACCCCGGGCCCCGCTATGCTGCCAACCGTCACAATGTCGGTTTTCAGATTGTCGAGGGACTGGCAGGAGCACACGGCCTCACGTTCTCCAAGAGTGAACACAAGGCCGAGACGGCGCATGGACGCATTGAGGGCCAACGTGTCATCTTGGCCAAGCCACAGACATGGATGAATGACAGCGGTCAGTCTGTGGCACCGCTAGCGCGCTTCTACAAGATCGATCCCCAGGATATCCTTGTCGTCTACGATGATCTGGACATCTCCCTTGACACGGTGCGCTTCCGGGACTCCGGTAGTAGCGGCGGTCACCGTGGCGTGCAGTCGATCATCGACCAGCTGGGCACAGACGCTTTCCCCCGTCTGCGGATCGGCATCGGGCGTCCACCGGGTCGCATGGATCCTGCAGCCTATGTCCTTCAAGACTTCTCTGCGGAGGAAGCGCCCCTGCTTTGGGAGGTGCAGCGCACGGCCAGAAGTCTGATTGAGGACTGGGTCCTCAACGAGCCCGATTTGCAGCGCCAAGGTATGACGTGGCGCGTTGAGCCGGCAAGTTAACGAGGGCCAATGCCCACTTCGCTGCGCGGCCTGCTGACGTGGATACAGGAGCATCCAGCCTACCGTGATGTCTTGGGGTGGCTCACGCCAGAGCCCGGCCAGGAAGGCAGCACCGAGCGTTCGGCACCAGCCGACGTATCTCCAGGAGCCACGCCACAACTGAGGACTAGACAGGCGCAGTCAGCCGGTGCCGCGCCCACCATCAAGGGCATCCCCGCGGTTGGACTGCTTCCGCACGCGCGCCCGGCCGTCATCGCGGCCCTGCTCAGCGAGACCCCAACACCCGTCGTCGTCATCGTCCCCACGATCGAAGAGAGCCGTCGACTGACCGTCGCACTACAAACGTGGATGGCTGACCCGGCACGCCTGATGCAGTTCCCGGAGCCGCCGGGCTTGCTCTACGAGCGCGTGCCCTGGCCGCCGGAGGTCATCGACGACCGGCTCAATGTCATATCCCGGCTCGTCACAGCCCAGGCGGACGACACGGAGCGCGCGAAACCCGTCATCGTAACATCCGCAAGGGCCCTGATGCGTCGCACGTTGCCCTATCGGCAGTTCCGGAAGGCGATCCGCCACATTCGTGCCGGCGCGCGGGAACCCCTGACGGAATTGACCCGGCACGCCACGGGCATCGGCTATGAGCCCGTCAGCGTCGTCCAGACGCCGGGCGAGTTGAGTCGGCGGGGCGGCTTGCTGGACATCTACCCGCCCCAGGCTGAGCGCCCCTACCGTCTGGAGTTCTTCGGCGATGAGATCGATACGATCCGGACTTTCGATCCGGAGACCCAGCGTTCCGTCGGGCGCGTCGAGGAGTTCTGGTTGCCACCGGTGCGCGAGGGCCTTCCCCGCGACAGCGAGCGAGCTCTGGAAGCAGTCCAGCGGCTGCTGGCGACCGAGGCGCCCAAGGAGCTGCGGAGCGTCCTGGAGGCCGACGCGGAGGCACTGTCGGCGCAGGCCCCCTTCCCCAACCTTGAGTTCTATCTCCCCTACCTATACCAGGAGGTGGGCACACTTCTCCACTACCTACCGCGTGAGGCCCTGGTCGTGCTCGTGGACAGCGACCAGCTCGCCGTCCGTTGGGAAGAGCTGGAGCGGGAGGCAATCGAGCAGCGCGCATCAGCCCGGACGGAACAGATCCTACTGGAGGATGCGCCGGTGCCATATGTGACGTGGCGCCAGATCAAGGAAGTGCTGGGACGCATCCGAGCCCTGGCCGTGTCCAACAGCGAGGAGGGCCCGCTGGTCGAGGCCTTCAGACCCGAGCCCCACTTTGCGGGACGATTGCCCGAGGCGCTGGGACGGATCCGCCAGTGGGTAAACCTAGGAGATCAGGTCGTCATCGTCAGCCGGCAGGCGGCGCGGATGGCCGAGCTCTGGCAAACCTTCACGCCGCCACCGGTGCACCAGGGACTTGAAACACCGCCAACCTCGCTCCTCACCTTCGTGCAGGGCGTGATCAGCGGGGGCTGGCAATGGCACGGCGAGGAGGGGATTCGCCACTTGCTGACCGATGAGGAGCTCTTCGGCTGGCAGCTACCAGAACCCCGGCGTCAGAGCCGCAGGAGAACCGTCGCGCCGGAACAGGGCTTTGCCGACCTACAACCGGGCGATCCGGTCGTCCACGAGGACTACGGCATCGGCATCTTCCGCGGCTTAGTCGCGCGCAGCGTCGATCAGATAGAGCGCGAATACCTACTCCTGGAGTTTGCCGGTCCAAACAGCGGGCCGGCGACCGATGAGGAAGGGCAGCCGGTCGAGCTCCGGCGCGACAAGTTGTTCGTTCCCATCCACCAGGCCGACCGGCTCAGCCGCTATATTGGGGCTGACGGGTTTGGCCCCCACCTGAGTCGCCTGGGCGGTGGCGCCTGGGAACAGATCAAGGCGCGCGTCGCCAAGGCAGCCGATGATCTGGCGCGGGAGTTGCTGGATCTCTACGCATCTCGACAAATCGTCACGGGCCACGCCTTCGAGGCGGACACACAATGGCAGCAGGAGCTTGAGGCCGCGTTTCCCTACGCGGAGACGCAGGATCAGGTAGAGGCGATTCAGGCAGTCAAAGCAGATATGGAGCGACCTCGCCCGATGGACCGGCTGATCTGCGGCGATGCGGGGTATGGCAAGACGGAGGTGGCGCTGCGCGCTGCCTTCAAGGCGGTCATGGACAATAAGCAGGTCGCAATGCTCGTGCCCACCACGGTGCTCGCCCAACAGCATTTTCACACCTTCCAGGAGCGGCTCTCCTCATTCCCGGTCGAAGTGGAGCTGCTCTCGCGCTTCCGCACCGAGCGCGAGCAACATGAGGTTCTGGTCGGCCTGAGAGAGGGCACGACGGATATCGTCATCGGGACCCACCGTCTGCTGCAGCGGGACGTGCAGTTCCGTGACCTGGGCCTGGTCGTGATCGATGAGGAGCAGCGTTTCGGTGTGGCGCACAAGGAGCGGCTCAAGCAGATGCGCACCGAGGTCGATGTGCTCACCTTGACGGCAACCCCCATCCCGCGCACGCTCTACATGGCACTGGCGGGCGTAAGGGATATCAACATCATCGAGACGCCGCCGCAGGAGCGCCTACCTATTGCCACCTATGTCGGACCCTACGACCGGGATGTCGCCCGTCGCGCAATGCTGCGCGAGCTCAAACGCGGCGGGCAGGTCTTCTATGTACATAACCGCGTGGAGTCCATCCCTACCGTCGCCGCGCGGCTGCAGAGCCTGATTCCCGAAGCCAACCTGGGCATCGCGCACGGACAGATGCGGGAGCGCGAGCTGAGTGAGGTGATGGAAGCCTTCACCGCCGGTGAGATCGACGTTCTGCTCGCCACGACCATCATCGAGAGCGGGTTGGACTTCCCCAACGCCAACACGCTCATTGTCGAACGCGCCGATTGGTTTGGCCTGGCGCAGCTCTACCAACTGCGAGGACGCATCGGACGCGGGACCCGCCGCGGTTACGCCTACTTCTTCCACCGTCGCAGAATGACCGGAGAGGCACGCGAGCGGCTGCTGGCGCTCCGCGAGAGCATGACCCAAGGCGGCGGCTTCACCGTAGCGCTGCGCGACTTGGAGATTCGCGGCGCCGGTGATCTCCTGGGACGGGACCAGCACGGTCACGTGGCAGCTGTAGGATTCACGCTCTATACACGGCTGCTGAACCGCGCTGTGAACCGGCTTCGGGCGCAACAGGCGGGGGAGCCACTGCCGCCCGAGCCGCTGGGGTCCATAACCATCGAACTCCCGCTGGCCGTTGGGCTGCCCACGACCTATGTGCCTGATGACGCCTTGCGCCTACAGCTCTATCGCCGGCTGGCCGAGATGACGACCGAAGAGGACGTTGCCCAGCTGCGGGCCGAACTGCAGGACCGTTTTGGCCCGTTGCCGATAATGGCGCAGAATATGATCTACCAGCTGCGCCTGAAGCTGTTGGCGCGGGAGGCCAGAATTCCGGCCATCGCCGTGGAGAGCGGTCAGATCGTGCTGAAGCCGCCGTGGCTCAAGGACATGGACCCAGGCGAGATCGCCCGGCTGCGACGCGAGCTTCAAGAGCAGGCCCG
This sequence comes from Anaerolineae bacterium, assembly GCA_016927095.1. The sequence continues at coordinate 19,095 of JAFGNI010000713.1, forward strand.
GGTAGGCCGTCGTGAGATCTGGCTACCTCTGTCTTGGGACGAAAGCCGCTGGCAGGGAAATCTAGAGCACGTGCTCACCCAGCTGGCGAGCTGGTGGGAAGAAGAGACACCGGCGCTCGTCGACGCCTCGGTAGAGACCCCGATGGACTAGCCCAAAGGGCTCAGGAACCCGGCCACTCCGACACAACCTGGCTGTACAGGCTGCTGACCTGATCGCCAAAGATCGCCACTATCGCAATCAACACGATGGCGATCAACATAATGATGATGGCGTACTCAGCCAGTCCCTGACCTCTCTGCTGCGGCGTATAGATCATTGCGGTCTCTGCTCCCTGGTGTGGACTCTCTATTACCATACCGCAACAATGGGCCCTTCGTCAATAGGAGAATGGTCCCGTACATGCGACAGAAAGGCCCGAGGGCGGGGAGTGCGCCGTCTAGGGCCCGTCTCGATCACGACCCTCGAGGCCTCTACCGCTTCCGCCAAACACGCACCGGCGCCAAGTCTATCCGACGCCGTGGGAACGCTAGAGATAGGTCTTGCGGACGAGACCCGGGTTGTCCGCCGAGATCGTGTCCAACCCCATCGTTATCGCGGCCGGGTAGTCCCAGAGCAGGCCGCCGCAACTCACCGGGATGTTCAGCGCGTGGGCAGCATTGACCAGCGTCGGCGTCACAACCTGCACATTGGGCCCGACAATATCGCAACCCCAGCTCAGGGCATAGGTCAAAGGCCGCGTCAGCACCTTGCGCACCACGCGCAAGCGTGTGAGCTCCGCAAACCGGCGCGCCAGCCGGGAGACGACGCTGAGGGTGCGATCCCAAGGCGTAATCGGACCGGCCTGAATGTAAGGCGCCAGTGCCTTGACCTGCACCAGAGCACGGGGCTGATAGGAGATCATGGCCACGTGATCGTCCATCCCAAGATCGGTGACCAGCTCTAACACAACGGGCACCAGCGCAGCGCCAAAGGCGCCATAGGGATGGAACTTCAGCTCCAGCAGCAACCCGACGCGACCCTTTGCCCACCGGAGCACCTCCGCCAGTGTGGGCACACGTTCCCCGGCAAACTGCGGATCGAACCAAGCGCCAGCATCCAGCTGTTTGATCTCCGCCAAGGTCATCTCATGGATCAGACCGGTCGCATCTGTGGTGCGGTCGACCAATGCATCGTGAAACACAACGGGGTGTCCATCAGCGGAAAGGCGCACGTCCAGCTCGATGAGATCCGCGCCGTCCTGCCACGCACGTTCAAACGAGACCATCGTGTTCTCCGGCGCGATCGCGAGGGCCCCTCGATGCCCCACAAGCTTGGGCAGAGCACCAGGCTTACGACAGAGGTTGAGTCCGCGATCACGCCAACATCCGGCCTCCGCCGTCACCCCCACGGTCATCGGACATCGTCCCGCTGCATAAGCCTCGCCAAGGTCTCCTTAAAGGGGGGCTCGACGACACCGCGCTCCGTGATAATCGCCGTGATGTAGGCGGCGGGGGTGATGTCGAAGGCGGGGTTGGCGACACGGGTGCCCGAGGGTGTGATGCGGCACTCCAATACCTGAGCCACCTCCTCGGCCGGGCGGGACTCGATCTCGATATCGTCTCCAGAAGGCAGCGCCATATCGATGGAGCTTGTTGGGCCGGCGACATAGAAGGGAACACCATGGGCGTGCGCTGCAAGCGCCAACTGGTAGGTGCCAATCTTATTGGCGGTGTCACCGTTTGCAGCGACGCGGTCGCAGCCTACAACACAAAGGTCGATGCCCACCGTGCGCATAATGTGCGCAGCCGCACCATCCACGATGACGGTATGTGGTACACCCCACTGCTGGAGTTCCCACGCCGTCAGGCGAGCGCCCTGCAGGCGCGGCCGCGTCTCGTCCACGAAGGCGTGAACGTTCTTGCCCGCCTCGTGAGCGGCGGTGATGACGCGTAGTGCTGTGCCGTAGGCCCCCGTCGCTAACGGACCGGTGTTGCAATGATGGATGATCTTGGCGCCCTCAGGCACGAGCGGGAGTGCGTTGACGCCGATCTGGTAGTTGGACTGCCGCTCCAGTTCCGCAATCGCGTGGGCCTCTGCCAGCACAGCGTCGGACAGCGTCGCCACATCGTCGAACTCACGGGCTGCAAGGCGATTCAGAATACGATCGATAGCCCAGGAGAGGTTGACCGCCGTGGGGCGCGCCCGGCGTAGGACATCGCCGGCCGCCACAAGATCGCCGCGTAGTTCGGAGATCGTGCTCGCCCCGCTTTCGCGCGCCGCGAGCGCCATGCC
>JAFGNI010000714.1 GCA_016927095.1 Anaerolineae bacterium
ACGGGAATGCCGCGGCCATTGTCAATCACCGTCACGGTGAGATCCGGCTCGATGATCACGCGGATGTGATCGCATGCATCGGCCAATGCCTCGTCAATGGAGTTATCGACCACTTCGTAGACCAGGTGGTGCAGGGCCCGCACATCCGTCCCGCCGACGTACATCCCGGGACGGCGACGGACAGCTTCCAGTCCCTCCAAGACTTGAATCGTCGACGCGTCGTACTTAAGGTTTGTGTTGTTCTGTTTACCCACCATATTCCACCAACTTAGGGTAAAGCGATGCGCTCAAGGAAGCTCCCACGCGAGAGTGTGTCATTCGACAGCAGAATGCGCAGGTGCCTCTTGTGCCGCGTAGAGCGCCTTCATCGCCTCAACATAGCGCAGCCGCTCCTGATAGAAGACGAAAAGACCCGCCGTCAGCGCCGTACTCACAAAGGCGTGGCCCATCAAGCCCACCAACGTCGACCAGGAATCCGGCTTGGGCAACGTCCAGACGACGTTGAGCCCCCGCGAGATCACCACAATCAACCCCAACAGGAAGATGACGTTGAGGAAATCCCCCCGCATCAAGAGCAAGCTCTCTCGCATCGCAGCAAGCAGTTGTCGCCGCAAGAGCACGATGCCCGGCACCGTAAAGAGCAGGTGCAGCGCGGCGAAGAGCAGCACGGAGGACGCCAGCGTCATCAAAAGCCCGGCAAATGCGAGGCTCAGGAGCCCAATCAAGGTACCAAAAAACGAGAGCACCACGAAAAACGAGAAAACGATCACGAAAAGGAAGAGGCCCAACTCCAGGAACTGCCGCCAGGTCATCCATATCGTCTTGGGTCCGGGCAGCGGCGATTCCGTCACGTCGATCACACGCCGGCCCACACCATCCAAGTAGATGGCGTTGAGGCCCAGCCCTACGACGGCCAAGACGGGCACCCAAACCAACAAGATCAGGAGCGACGCAACCTCCAGGGCCGGCTGGGTACCGATCGGTCGCAGCGATGACAGATAGGTCGGCATCAGCACGGGCACACCCAGCAGTGGCCCCGGGTTGAGTAGCGAGAAGAGATTGAAACCCTGGCTGAGCTCTTCCAGCATCTGAGTCGCGATCGTGTAGCTCTCCCCAATGTCCGGCATCGCCACCTCGGTCACCATCAACTGCACCATGAAGGCTTTGATGCCCTGCAGGATCGGCGCGATCGACAACCGTGGCCCAAGCCAAAGAAACAAATCCAGCACGAGCGGGAGGAGAGTCAACTCAGGGTGTCGGGCAATCACCTCAAACCCGGTGGTGACGCAGGCTAGGGCGCCCATGGGACGACGCGTTTCTTCTTGAGATGCACTTGCCTGTTTCACATATGTATTTTACCACAGCGGGGCTGGAAGACGAGGTACCGGAGGGGTGGCAAGATCACCTCACCACCCCTTTGACAAAGAGTAACTATGGCCCCAAGTTTGGCGAACCAGTGGCTAACAAAGAGCCGGAACTACCACGGCAAAGAGGGCTCTTATCTAGGCGCTACGCCCCTGGCGCTTGAGGACCACAAGGCCGGCGGCGGCCACGATCATGCCCAGGAAGCCAACACCGGGGACGGTCCACTTGGCGTTGCACGGGGTGATAGGTGACCGGAAGCCGAGAAGGGCGACAGCCGTAGGCTCAGCACACTGATCAACAGAAGTGTAGCACTGGCTAGTCGGTGTTTCCCGCCAAGTAACCGAAGGGAATGTCAGTACGAGGCACTCATCGCAAGACATCATAGCCGTGATAGCCGTGTCGCTGCAGGGAGTGGCACCTTCAGCCGCCACAAAGCACGTGCCAGTAGATTGAGCCATTGCACCCAACGCAACCAGCATAGCAATCACAACTCCCAATCCAATCAGCGCTGAACCAGCAATCCGGTGCTTCATCTCTCCTCCTGTTAGTTCTGACATTCAGCAAGAATCATAATGATGTGTATCCATGGAATGCCATTGATGGTTGTTGGCGGTACACCCACGGAGCAGGCCATTAGGTCCAGCAACGCTCTTCGCATCTGTGGACGCCCCCGCCTAAAACCACTTTATAACCTACTGTCTGAGTTGTCAAGACTACAAGCAATGCGGATTTGTTACAAGATGTGGACGAATGGCGAAACAGCCGGCTCCTTCTGTGCTATAATAAAGTATATAGCTGTATTCCAAATACTGTTAGGTGCTGGCAGCTGCACAGGACAGGGCCAGACTTAGGGAGGAGAACATGGGCCGGCTCAGCAAGCGATCGATCCACCACGTACCTTGGGTAAGACATGTGGCACTGATGTTGGTCGCAACTTTACTCGTGCTGAGTGGGTGCGGAAGCAACCAGGCACCCACGTTACCCAACGACGGTCCCGCCCCAGCCTTCTCGCGGGCTGCGGCGCTGCGGTTTGTGCAGAAGGCCCTCACGGCAGGGCAGACCGCTGTGGAGGACCAAGCCTTCACCCTGACATTGACAGACGCCGAGGTGACATCTTTCCTGAACATCCGGACAGAGCTGACGCGGGAGATGCGGGAGCTTGGTATGAACCAGCTAGACCAGCTCGAGGGTCTGGAGGGGCTGACCGGTGAGGGCTTCCCTGTTGAGAACATCAACCCGGATGCGTGGGTGGGCCTCCTGGGCGGCGATGATGAGGAGGGCCAAGGGCTCCTACCGCGCTTACGGTTGGGCCTCAAAGATCCGCGCGTCCACTTCCGCGAGAACGGTCACGTTGTGGGTCGTGGGGATCTTGCATTCCTGCGGTGGCGACTGCCGGTGCGGCTTGTGGTCGCGCCGCATGCGACGTCAGGCGAAATGGTGTTGGACTTCGTCGAGGGCCAAGCCGGCAGGCTAAAGCTGCCCGAGTTCGTATTCGATCTGCTGGGAAAGGGTATCGCAGAGGCGTTGCTGGCGGGCCAGGCTTACGCAGAGATCACGCAGATCCGTGTGGGTATGGGCACCTTCACGATCAGCGGGCGCTACAACCGGTAGTCGATCCGTTGGTCTCCTACCGGTGTATGGCGAGGGGGATGCCCGCGCGACCAGGCAGCGCATCCAAGGCGGGCACCGGGTCATCGAACCAGAGGCTGTAGAGCTCCTGGTAGGTCCCCTGAGCCTCGAGCCACATCAGGCTCAGATTGACGAGGTCACGGAAATCCGAATCGCCCTGGGACATCACATAGGCGACGGGCCGGCGCGTGTAGCGACGGTCGGTAAAGGCAAAGCCCGTCTGGCGAAAGTGCACGTCTAGGGCGGGCCATCGCTCAGTCAAGATGGCGACAATCTCGCCGGACTGCAATGCCGCCAACGCATCCGTGAAGCTAGGGTAACCGATCGCCGAGAGGCCAACACCCTGCGACATCGCAGGTACCGCGGCCTCACCGGCGCTGCCGGCGACGACGCCTACTGGCTGTCCGCTCAGCTGGGGGAGATCCTCGATGGGGTTGGACGCCAGGGACATCAGGCTGACGCCATCATCAAGAAGGGGGATTGAGTAATCCAGCCGCAGTTCGCCAGCGCGCGTCTGTACCCAGGCGCCGACCAACAGGTCGACCTCTCCCCGCTCCAACCGCGCCAGCGCGTCGTTCTCATCGACCACGGGGACGAAGGCAATGGCGGCACTGCTGCCTAACCAGAGCTCTGCCAGACGCTCCGCTAAGCGAATCTCGAAGCCCGTCGGCACACCATCGGCCCGGTCGCCACTATAAGGCCAGCGGTCCTGAAAATAGCCGACGTTCACTGTTCCGCGATCGCGAATGCGCGAGATCACGCTGAGATCGCTGATCTGCTGGGGTGACGCGTCCAGTGAGGGTATCGGTGCGTCCCCCGCCAAGTGCGATATGGACGGGGGCGAGGTACCGGGCAGCCAGCGGTCGTAGAGCGCGTCACGGGTGCCATCCGCAGCCATATCTTCAAACGTCAGCCGGACCAGGTTGGCAAAGAAAGGATCGTCCTGCCGGTAGATCATGGCCACGGGCTGGCTGGTCCATTGCCCCACGATGGTGGCGCCCGTGACGGTGCGACGGGCCCGCTCTAGGCGATGCCGTTGGTCTGCGTAGACATCAATCTGGCGCGTGCGTAACGCCTCTATAGCGTCTGCCGTATGACCGTAGGTCATATAGGTAGGTGTTACAGGCGCAGCGGCAGCCAGGGCGCCTTGGCTCTCCGTCAAGTTGACCACACCCACGGCGCGACCGTTCAGATCATTGAGGCTGCTGATTCCCGTGTCCGGAAAGGTCAGCAGCGCCATGCCATTGGAGAAGTAGGCGGGGCTGAAATCTACCCGGCCTTCATCTTCCTGTGAATGCACAAGGCCGGCGAAGACGACGTCTACCGTGCCCTCAACAATGTAGTTCGCCGCCGTATCAGAGCGGACCTGCACGAAGCGAACAGCGTCGCCGGATCCCAACCAACGCCGCGCCAGCTCCCGGGCCAAGTCGATCTCCAGGCCTGCCAGTTGGCTGTCGGTCGTGATGTAGGAGAAGGGCTCCAAGTCATAGCGGACGCCCACAACCATCTCACCGCGCGTCAGAATCCGTACGGCTGTCGACATGGCCGGCGGGTAGGTCGGCACCGGGGTCGGCGCAACAAAGGCGGAGGGCAGACCCTCCTCCTCGGCACTAGGAAAGAGCTGTGCCAGATCAGCACAGCCAGCGAAGACCACGAGCAGGGCGACGAGACCCAAGAAACGATGCATCAGCCTGCCATGTGACGTCAACCTCAAGACGATTCCCCCCGTACGCCGCGCAAGACGCGCTCGGAATTGAACGGGAACCGATTATACCAGACACCGGTGGCGCAGCGCAGAGCGTGGTGCAACGCCGAGGCAACCGCGATGAAAGGCATCTCGCCCATCCCCCGGGCCCCCCAGGGACCGTGGGCCTCAGGATTCTCGATCACAATCGACAGCACGCGGTCGGGAATATCCTCAATCGTGGGCATCAGATAGGTGCTAAAGGTTTTGGTGAGGGGATGACCTTCGCGTTCTACGAAGTGCTCCGTGGTCGCCCAACCGAAGGCCTGCACCACACCGCCCTCAATCTGGCCCTCAACCAGGCGAGGGTTGATGGCTTGACCTACATCGTTGGCACAGACAATCAGTGGGTAGTGACAGACGCCGGTTTCCAGATCCACCGCAACCTCAGCCGCAATAGCGGCATAGCCATACGAGAAGTTAGGATGCCCATAGCCAGTCTCGGCGTCGATCTGCGTGGTTTTGGGTGCCAGATAGGTATAGTCGGCCTTCGCGGGCCGCTCCTCAGCCCGCCATCGCCTCAGCGCAGCCTCCGCAGCCCCGCGGACGGCGTTGCCAATCATGAACGTCATGCGCGACGCCGATGAGGAACCGGCGCTGCCGGTATTGGCGGTGTCCGTGGCCTGCAGGTCGATGATGTCAATATCCACGTCCAGCGCCTCGGCCAGCATCTGCCGGATCACGGTGCGCACACCCTGGCCGACATCCGCGCTGGCAGCATAGGCGACCACGCGTTCGATTTCGGCGGCACCGTGAAGCTCAACCCCAGCCCAGGCATTCTCCTGGTAGCCGAATGAAAAGCCCACATTCTTGAAACCCAGGGCGATCCCGATTCCGCGCTTGATATAGGGCGGGTCGTCGACGCGCGTCACCGCCTCTGGGGCGATCCAGCGCTCCAGGCTAGCCTCCTCAGGCACGGCGCCGGGCTCCGGTGTCACGGCAACGGCAGCGCCTGCCCCTGCATCACCAACGCGTTGCCAGCCGATGGCCTCCGCGGCAGCGATCAGGCTCTGCCGAAGGCCGCGGGCATCATCAGGCAGGGGTTTGCCCCACGGCATCGCATCGCCATCACCTACTAGGTTGCGCAGGCGGAGCGTCACCGGGTCCATGTCCAGTGCCTCGGCGAGCTTGTTCATCTGCGACTCGGCGACGAAGTTGCCCTGGGGGGCACCGAAGCCTCGGAAGGCACCACCGGGGATGTTGTTGGTGTAGACACCCAATACCTCGGTCTTGACGTTGGGGATCCGGTAGGGCCCGTTGACCGTGAGCAGCGTGTTGCCCATCACCTTGTTGGTGGTGTAGACGTAGGCGCCGGCATCGGCGATCACCTTGGACTCGGCAGCCAACAGCTCACCGGTGCGCGTCGCGGCCCATCGGGCGGTCGCAAACATCCGGTGGCGCTTGTGGTGGCCAAAGATGGATTCCTCGCGGCTCCATTCAGCACGCACCGGACGCTGGAGCCGCTGCACCGCAAGCGCCAAAACGATCTGTACGGACATGTCCTCACGACCGCCAAAGGCGCCGCCGATAGCGGGATAGATCACACGAATGCTATCGGTGGGCAGGTCAAGCGCGTGGGCAATCTGCTCTTGATCCTCATGGGTCCACTGCCCGGCGACGACCACGGTGATCCTGCCCTCGTCATCCAGGTAGGCGACGCCGGCCTCCGGCTGCAGGTATGCGTGCTCCTGGCCTGGGATCTCGTAGGTGGACTCAACCACGACATCGGCCTGGGCAAAGGCCGCTTCCACGTCCCCGCGGCGGATGCGATGGCGCGACACGATGTTGTCCTCGAAGACCAGCTCCGGATGGATCTCGATCCCCGGATAGGCAGGGTGTAGGCGTGGCGCCCCCGGCTCAAGGGCTTGCCGCGGGTCGGTCACCACAGGCAGGTCCTCGTAGGAGACAGCAATCAGCGCCAGGGCAGCCTCAGCCGTCTCTTCGTCCTCGGCAATGACCGCCGCCACCTGGTCACCGACAAAGCGGACGATGTCGGCACCCTCCTTGTCCAGGCGCGATGCCGGGCCGCTCGGGCCACATAGGACAGGCTGGTCAGGATACTGCAAACCGTATTCATTGACGGGCACATCCTGAGACGTGAAGACAGCGACCACACCGGGCAACGCCCGCGCCTCCGACGTATCGATGCCGACCACGCGCGCGTGGGGACGACCGGCAAACAGGATCTTCATCGTCAAGACATCGTCAACCTCAATGTCACCCGGGTAGAGCGCCTCGCCCGCCACCTTCTCGCGGGCCTCGAAGCGCGGCAGTGCCTGGCCTACCGCCTTTCCCTTCATCCTTGGTTCTCCTTGCTCGCTTTCACCAAGCCTAAGTGCTCGTTTCGAGCGCCAAGATGCGGCGCAGCACCGCTACCGTCGTCGCGTAGGTGGGATCCATGCCGTAATAGGAGAGATTGCGGGTGCCCAGATTGCGGCCCTTACTGATCGGGGTGTCCGAGGCGTAGTGAAGGACGCCAACCTCAAAGGGCACAGGGTAGAGATTGACTAGCTCATCGTTGGGATAGCGCCGGGGTCGGATGAATTCGTAGAGCGCGGAGAGATAGGGCCCCGACTCCATCTCCACATCGGTGTAGCCGTGGCGCAGGAACGACTCCATGTACTCCCGGTTCTGGAGAAAGGTGCCGTGGACGGCGATGGCGCGCTGGTTGTCCAGCACGTCGCCATAGACCAGATAAGGCGCCACGTGTTGGGCCGTGAAGACGTTGTTGAACAGGTAGGTATTGCTCGAGTGCTCGTCGTAGACGACGTTGGGAATCAGCACGTCACCGATCCGCCCGTTCAATGTCGCCGCCTTGCCAATCATGTAAGCACCACGTAACTCGCCGACGTTGACCGCGATACGCGAAAGCAGATGGTACGCAGCCAATCCCAAAGGATAGTCGATGTTCAGGATGACCGCCCGGGTCTCCTTCAGACGATCCAAAGTCAACCGTCCCACGATACGGATATCGAGGTTTTCGGGCTCCAGCTGTGATAAATCGATGACCTGCACCTCCAGGTCAAAGGTATGTTGGCTGGGGATACGGGTGACCCCGTGGCTGGCCTCGAAGGCGTCGCGCTCTGCCAGAAGCTGGGCGCCCTCTGGCGCCTGCAAGTACTTCTTCAGCACATAGTAGAGGAAGTTGGACCAGTTGCTGGGCACGCGCTGCTGCTGGATCCGCGACGCCTCCTCGCCCAGCTCTGCGTCGACGTCTGAAGCGACGTAGTGTAGTAGCTCATCCTCGTGCTTCTGGGCGAAGCAGGTCACCATGTTCGCCAGGCTATGAGTGTTGCTGGAAACGAAATAGATCGGACGCTCGGAGAGATCGAAGGGTACCCGATCGTTGACACGATCCCACCACTTCTGCGTGGCGCGGCGATACTCGACATGGGAGCCTGCCAGCAACGTCACCGACATCCGTTTCCGCCCGGCGCCAATCCTCGCCAGGAGATCGGCGAAAACATCACCCCAAATCGTCTGCAAGCGCTGCCAATCGTCATCGGAGAGCTGGAGAACGCGCTGGGTCTCGGCACAGATCTCGCCTCCCCAGGTGCCGGCCTCCACACAGGCCTGAAGCCGGTCCGCCAATCCGGCCTGCAGCCCGATCAAGGTGTTCATCTTGTTCCACTCCACCTGGAACGCGGTCAGCATCGGCACGATATCGTCGATATCAGAGATGCTGGCGATATAGACCGCCAACGTCTCATCGCCATCATAGTACATGCGGCGTCGCCGGGCGGGAGCGGTGGCAATCTCCCAGGACTCGACTTCCGGATAGCCTCGTCGTTTGAAGACGGCCTCGCTCTGACCCAAGACAACCTGGCGGACATCCAGGATGCAGTCCGGCAGTCGAAGGCTGGCGTAGACGAAGGCGGACATATCCGGGGCCTCCGCCTCCGCGTTTGGGTGGAGCAGCGACCCCATCGCGTTATGGGTCTCCTCCAGCGTGCGAATCTGAACCGCATCTGTCGTCCGCAGGAGGGAGTAGTAGGTGCGCATGTAGAGGGTGATCTTGTCCCCATCCCGATTGGGAACTGTCCGTCTCATCGTCTTGCGGCCTTCTCCACGGCGGTGATGATCTTGTAGTAGCCGGTACACCGGCAGAGGTTGCCGCTCAACGCCGTCTTGATCTGCTCGCGGTCGGGGGCGGGGAACTCCTCCAGCAGCTTCGCCGCGCTCATCACAAATCCCGGCGTGCAGTAGCCACATTGCACAGCATCTTCCTCGACAAAGGCCTCCTGCACGGGGTGCAACTCACCTTCAGCAGAGAGTCCCTCAATCGTCTCGATGTGAGCGCCATGGGCCCGCGGTGCCGGCGTCAGACAAGCTAGCGTCGCGATGCCGTCGAGCCAGACCGTACAGGACCCGCACTCGCCCTCCTCACAACCCGCTTTGGAGCCGGTGAGGCCAAGATCCTCACGCAGCATGCGGAGCAGCGTCTTGCCGTTGGCGCCTCGGACTGTAACATTCTCCCCGTTCACCACCGTCTGGATCGGCTCGTCGCCGTCAGCGTGATGCGCGATAGTCGGGCCACTCAGGCGAGGACAACGCCGCGTCTTGCCCCAGAGCTTCACCATCGAGGACGGCTCCGGCATGCCCATCCGCAGGTCGCCTGCGCGAATGTGCTCCAGCGCCCGCCGGGTGAGAGCCGCGACCTCCTCCTCGCGGTACCACGCCGAGCCCCGCACGTCATCGATCGGGCGCGACGCCTCGCGCGCGCGCAACGCAGCCCGGGCGATGCGTTCGTCGGTGAGCGCACCACCGGCCAGTGCGGCTTCAGCCTCGCGCGCCCGTATGATGGTCGGGGCGACACTTCCCAAAGCAATGCGCGCATCGGTGATGGCAGGAGCACCCTCTCCCGAACTGCCATCCTGCATCGTGATGACCACGGCGATGTTGGTCACGGCAATCGCTAGGATCCGCCGCAGGCCGATCTTCAAGTAGATCCCCGACTGGGCTTCGGTCAATGCGGGAAAGGCAATGTCGGTCAGCAGCTCATCGGGTTCCATCACCGTGCGCCGCACGCCCTTGTAGAAGTCAGCGATCGGCACTTCGCGGCTGCCGCGCGTGCTGCGCAGCGTCAGCCGGGCATCTAGCGCCCAGAGCGCCGTGATCGTGTCATTGGCAGGGGAGGCGGTGACCAGATTGCCGGCGATGGTACCGCGGTTGCGCAAGGCCGGAGCCCCAACCCACCAACAGGCCTGTGCCAGCGGCAGCGCGTGCTCCTGCAGAAGCGGCGAAGCAGCAGCCTGGGCATGGGTGACCATCGGCCCCAGGTAGATCGTGCCCTCGTCGTCCTGGCGGATCCGGTTGAGACCGCCCACCCGGGTGATGTCGACCACCACATCGGGGGCGCGTGTGCCGTTCTGGATCTCGATAATGAGATCGGTGCCCCCGGCCATGATGCGCGCGCGCTCCCCATGCTCGGCCAAGGTACTGACGACATCCTCAACAGAGGTCGCCGTGTAGTAAGTCTGCCAAAGCCTCATCGCGATTCTCCTTCACTCGCCCCTGCGAGGCGCCACCCCGTGGGATTCACTGCGTCTCACCTCGCGGACCGTGTAAAGCGGGCGCTCCCGCACCTCGTCATAGATGCGACCGATGTACTCGCCGAGAATCCCCACCATCACCAGTTGCACGCCGCCGGTGAAAAGCACGAGGCTGGCGGTCATGCCCTGCCCCGCCAACGGGGCGTCACCACCCAGCCGTAGGATGAGCAAGATGATGGCCAACACAAGGCCGAGGGCCACCGCCGTGAAGCCGGACCAGAGCGAGAGTCTGAGGGGAAGGAAGGAATAGCCCGTGATCGCGTCGATCGCCAGGCGCATCATCTTGCGGAGCGTGTATTTCGTCTGTCCCGCCTTGCGCGCCAGGCGGCGGTAGGGGACCCCTGCCTGCCGGAAGCCCACCCACGAGGTCATCGCCCGGACAAACCTGCTGTGCTCGCGCATGGCGCGCAGGTAGGCCAGCGCTTTGCGATCCAGGAGGCGGAAGTCGCCGGCCTCCATCGGGATCGTCACACTGGTCAGACGTTGGATCATCCGGTAAAAAAGCGTTGCGGTGAAGAGCTTGAACCAGCTCTCCCCCTCCCGCTCCGACCGCACACCGTAGACAACCTCGTAGCCCTCACGCCACTTGACGATCAGATCCGGAATAACCTCCGGGGGATCCTGGAGATCCGAATCGATCGTCACCACCGCAGCCCCCCGCGCGTAATCCATACCCGCCGTGATAGCCAATTGGTGCCCGAAGTTGCGGGCGAAGTGCACAACGACCACGTGCTCGGGGTCCTCTGCTTGGAGGGCATCGAGCAACTGCGGAGTCTGGTCGCGGCTGCCATCGTCGACCAGGACGAGCTCCCACGGCTCGCCAAGCGGCGCCATCGCGGCGCCGACCCGCTGGTGAAACTCGCGGATCAGCGCCTCTTCGTTATAGACTGGTGCCACGACCGAGATCACCGGATCCATCATCCACTTCACCTCGTCTGCCTGCGCACACTGAGAGCGCGACGTTGCGCGTTAGTATACCGCCCTAAGAGAGCAGGCCAACCCGTTCATTGAACTCCATGATCAGCTCATCCATCGTGGCGATCTGGCCCTGGATGCTTGTCCAGTAGTCCTCCTGGTACCACTGCGCTTGAATCTCCTCGTAGGTCTTGCCCTGCTGTTCGACCCAGGTGTAGTACTTGAGGTTGTGAACGCGTTTGCGATCCTGGTAGGTCAGCTCGGCCATATGGCTAGTGTTCTCGCCCAGCAGATAGCGCTCATAGTCAGCGGCAGCCTCGAGCTCGGTGTACTCACCGTGGGCCTCGCGCAGCTCCCGCAGCCGGCTTTGGTAAAGCTCCATCGAGTCGGTCCAGACCGTCAGGATCACATCCTGGCTGGTGAGCTCGAACCACTTGGCTGCCTTGATCGCCGAAAGGACATTGGCCACGCTGGAGATACCCATCAGGTCGAGCTGGTCAACGAAGTCAGCGGGCACACCTCGCTTCTTGAGATGGGCACGGCCTGCTGGTTCGTTGAAGAGGCGGATCAGGTCGATCGTCGCCTGATCATCGATCGCGGTGACCACGTCGGTGTGCTTCACGTTGTGGATCCAGGGGACGTGCTTATCGCCGATGCCCTCAATGCGGTGTGCGCCGAAGCCGTTCTGGAGCAGCGTGGGGCACTGCAGCGCCTCACTGGCGAAGACTTTGGCTCGCGGGAACTGCTGCTTGAGGTAATCTCCGCAGGCGATCGTCCCACCAGAGCCCGTGTTCGACGCGACACCGTAGAAACGTTCGCCCGTGCGCAGCTCTTGAGCCAGGACCTCCTCCATCGCGTGGCCGGTCACCTCGTAGTGCCAGAGGTAGTTGCCGAACTCATCGAACTGGTTGAAGATGACGATCGCATCCTCGCGCTCGCGCTTCAGTTCTTTGCACTTATCGAAGATCTCCTTGACATTGGACTCGCTGCCCGGCGTCGCGATCACCTCGCCGGAGACCGTGGACAGCCACTCGAAGCGCTCGCGGCTCATCTCCTCCGGCAGAATCGCCACGGACTCACAGGCCAGCAGTGTCGAGTCGTATGCACCACCCCGGCAGTAATTGCCCGTTGACGGCCAAACTGCTTTCTGCCAGGTTGGGTCAAACTGGCCGGTCACCAGCCGCGGCACAAGACAGCCGAAGGCGGCACCGACCTTATGCGCGCCGGTGGGGAACCACTTGCCCACCAACGCGATGATCCGCGCATCCACACCGGTGAGCTCGTGCGGTATCTCCACGTAGTTCACGCCACCGAACTGCCCGCCTTCCGGGACGGGCTCGTTCTTCCACGTAATCCGAAATAGGTTGCGGGGCGTGATGTCCCACAACCCAATCTGAGCGAGCTCCGCCTTGATGCGATCGGGGATCAGCTCCGGGTGCTTTTGCTGTTCAAAGGTGGGAATGATGATATTGCGCTCCCGCGCGCGCGCGACGGCGTGCTCAAGGCCCTGTGGGTTCAATGTCAGATCGATCATGCTTCTGCGTCTCCCATTCTGTTCTCAAGTGGTGTTTCCGGGCCGGGCATTGCCCCGGCCTCAATGAACGATATCAAGCCCAGCAGTCCTCCCCAATGGTAGAAGCGATCGCTGTTAGGGAGGTCACAGCCCTCTCCGGTATCCGGGTTGTAGTTCTCGTGAACGTGGCCTTTGTCCAACCACTCCTTGAGAAGGAGCTGTTGGGATTTCTGCGCCAAGTCAGCTCGTGCCTGGGGCAGATCATAGCGCCGCAAGCCCAGATAGACCAGGAAGTTCATCGGCGCCCAAATACGTCCCCGCCAATAGGTTTGCTCGGGATAGGCCGGGTCATTGCGCGCGATAGAGGGCAGGATCCAGTCGCCCCAGAACTCCTCGGCGTTGTAGAAGTGGTCGACCATCATCCGCTCAGCCTGCGCCTGGCTCGGCGCATCGGCAAGGAGCGCATAGAAGTTCGTAGGCGAAAGGCGATGGCTCGATTCGCCCGTGTCGGTGCGACGGTTGAGGAAAATCCCTTCCTCGTCATTCCAGAGCGCACGCAGGGCCTCCCGGAAGGCAGCAGCACGGGTGCGCAACTCGTCTGCCACGTGCGAACGCGACAGCACCACCGCGATATCAGCCAGCGCTTCACAGTCCATCACATACATCGCGGTGAGACCAACATCGGCAAGCTGCATCAAATGGGTCGTCCTATCGTAGGGAATATCATCGTACATCGGCGAGTTGTCCAGACCCGATTCCAGCGCCGCGCCGAGACGATCTCCCACGCCGTGAAGCTCCCAGTACGCATTGGCCAGCGGCTCGTAAGGGTCCGAGCCCCAACAGAGCAATCCCTCGTGCTCACGATGGGCGACCCACCAATGATTCCACTCAAGCAGATCGTCGAAGACCTCCTCCAGCAACCAGAGGTCGCCGAACTTCCGGTAGAGCTCACGGATCACCAGCGAGCCGACGGGCGGCTGGGAGCGATCGCGGCTCTTGAGGTTGTTCACCGTGCCGAAGTTGGGGATGAACCCCCGCTCCGTCTTCTCGCGCGTGATCTCGACGGCGTTGGCATAGGCTAGGTCCCGGTTGTCGATCGCGGCGAGGTAGGCGGCAAAGTAAGTATCCCAGTCAAAGAGCACAAAGCCGCCCCAATCGACATTCCAGATCCGGCTGACCGGCGAGACGACCCGATTGTGCTCCGGCTCGTAGATTGTGTCCCAGGCCATACACGTCTGCACGGCGGCGTAGACGTCGGCCAGTCCGCCAAAAGAGGCGACATAGGCCTCGTGCTCCGTGCGCCGGGCGGCAAGCAAGGCGCGGATCTCCTCCACCGTCCGGCGCCGGCCCGTGGACACGCCCACCGGCGCTATGAGGGACATCGCCAGGTAGGGCGTCTGGACGGGGATATAGGGATCGGTGACACTTTCCGCCGTGCCGTAGACGACAATCGTGCGCTGCGGTCCGTGGCCCATCAGCATCTCGTTCTCGCGGGTCATTGTGCCCGGTCGGTCCCACAGCATCCCGAGCGCCACGACGAGAAGGGGAGCCAGCCGGTGCTCTGTCGTGGGAGTGACCAGAATCACGAGATCACCGTCGTCCTCGCCAGCCGTGGCGCTCTGTACGAGCACCTCGATACCCTGCCAGCTCAAGGTCAGCTCGGTGTAGCGACCGTCATAGGTGCGCAGGCCCGGATGGATGCGTTCCTCGCCCTCGCCGCGCCTGCCAATCAGCGCCTCTTTGCGATAGTGACGCGAGGCGCGGTCCTTCAGCCCAAAGTTCAAGGCAAAGCCCTCTGGCATCAAGACGTGCGACAGCACGCTGCGGGTATTCCAGGTGTTCCACCCCTGTGCCAGACGAGCCTGAAGCTCCTCGTAAGCTGCCATAGATTCCCTATCTCCTGCCCAGCGGTCACGCGAACATGGCTAGGCCACGCCTAGAGCGCGCCGGACCGCGTCAAGAGAGGGTTCGATCACCGGCGGTTCCGGTACCGTTTTCATCGCGCTCCTGATGTCCTTCAGCCCCGATCCCGTCAACAGGACCACAACCCGGTCCTCGGAGCTAACGAGGCCCTTTTCAACCGCCCGCACCAGACCGGCATAGGAGGCCGCGGCAGCCGGTTCGCAGAAGACCCCCGTCGCGCGCGCGATCGTCGGGATCGCCTCCAGGATCTCCTCATCGGTCACTGCCAAGAAGGCCCCATTTGTCTCGCGCACCGCAGCCAGCGCCTTAGCGCGGTCCCGGGGGAGCGAAGCCGAGATGCTGTCGGCAATGGTCTCGGCGGGCATCGGCACCATCTCCTGCGGTGTGAGGCCGCGCTCGAAAGCATCCACCAGCGGCGACGAACCTACGGCCTGCACGCCGATAAGGCGGGGCATCCGGTCGGTCCATCCCAACGCCAACAGATCCTTGAAGCCCTTGTGAATCCCACCGATGATGCAACCATCGCCGACGGGGACCGTGATGACGTCAGGCACCTGCCAGCCAAGCTGCTCGCAGATCTCGTACGCAGCCGTCTTCTTGCCCTCAGTCATAAACGGATTGTAGGCCGTATTGCGGTTGTACCATCCAAACGTCTTTGCGACCTTCAAGGTAAGCTCGAAGGCATCATCGTAGCTACCGTCGACCAGCAGCACCCGCGCCCCATAGATCAGATGCTGCGCAACCTTGGCAGGGGGCGCGGACTTGGGCACGAAGATCACCGCAGCCATGCCGATGCTGGCTGCCAACCCGGCGAGGGCCGCAGCGGCGTTGCCGGTGCTTGCGGTCGTGATCGTCTTCGCGCCACGCTCCCGTGCTTTGAGCACCGCCAGCGCCGACGCGCGATCCTTGAAGGAAGCAGTGGGGTTCAGACCGTCATCCTTGACCCATAGATGCTTGAGGTCCAGCGACGCTCCGAGGCGCGGGGCAGCGTAGAGTGGCGTCCAACCCACCCGCAGCGGCGGCACCGGCGCATCCATTGGCACGGGCAACAATGCCTTATAGCGCCACATGCTCCACTCCGAGGACGAGGCCAGCGCCGCCGGGCTTATGCGCTTACCGATCACATCATAGTCATACAGCACATCGAGGATGCCATCCTCGCCGTGGCGCGGACAGACGTAGTCGAGCTCTTCCAGGGCATAGGTAGTCCCGCAGAGTACGCAGCGGAAGCCCAGCACGTGTTCTAGCGACATAACACTCTCCAAAACGTTGGAACGTTCTAACGTTTAGGCGTTGGAACGTTAGTCGGGCACCACCCGCGTGCCTGTCTCGCCATGTAACGCTGCGCTGATATGATCAGGATCGGTGACAAGCGCGAGCTTGCCGCCCGCCTCCAGATAGCGAATGATCGCTCGGATCTTCGGCTCCATGCTGCCTTTGGCGAAGTGGCCCTCGCTCAGATAGCGCTTGGCCTCCGAGACGGTCATCTCATCGATAGCGCGCTGATCCGGCTTTCGGAAGTTGAGATAGACCTTTTCAACGGCGGTCGAGATCAGAAAGAGATCGGCTTCAAGAGACTGGGCCAGCAACGAGGACGCGAAGTCCTTGTCAATGACGGCCGGTACGCCGCATAAGTCGCCATCCTCATTCCAGGCAACGGGTATTCCGCCGCCGCCTACCGTAATCGTGATGATGCCTTCGCCCAGCAACCGCTTGACCGCATCCAGCTCAACGATCTCCCGCGGCAGGGGCGACGCGACCACGCGGCGCCAGCCGCGCCCGGCATCTTCGACAACCGTCCACCCATCACGCTCAGCCCGCACCTGGGCCTCAGACTCTTCCATGAAGCCGCCGATGGGCTTCGACGGGTTCTGGAAAGCCGGGTCGTCAGCGTCGACTCTGACCTGTGTCACCACTGTCGCCGCGCTCTTGTGGATACCCCGGCGCTTGAACTCATTGTAGAGATTCTGCTGCAGCGTGTAGCCGAGTGCGCCTTGCGTATCGGCACCGCACGAATCCAGCGGCACCTCGTGCATGCCCGCGACACGCGCAGCGATCTCAGAACGCCGCAGAATGAAGCCGACCTGAGGACCGTTGCCGTGCCCGATGGCGACGTCCCAACCTTCCTCGATCATATCGACGATATGCGATACCGTCTCCTTGGCTGCCTGGTATTGATCCTCAACGGTCTGGTGTTCCTTGTCCTTGATCAGCGAGTTCCCGCCAATTGCTATAACCGCCCACTTCGCTCGTGCCATCGTGTCTCTCCTTACGACAAGGGAAAAGGGATAGGGAAAAGGGGATAAGGGCCAAGGGCTACGAGATAAGGACAGAAGGGCACGTCAC
>JAFGNI010000146.1 GCA_016927095.1 Anaerolineae bacterium
GATTGCCCGCTCTCGACCAGCAGGTCGATGAATGCGTAGGCCTCCTTGCCCAGCTCGCCAATGCCGTACGAGCCGGGTAGCGAGGTGGGGTGCACCAGGATACCAGCAGACCGTGTAAAGCGCATGCCTTCTCCCTCCCTTCGATGATGTGAGGCGCGGATGCCATCGGACGCCCTCATCGATGGCAGTCGTCGGTAACCGGCCCCGGAGCGGCCGGAACCAAACAGTAGTAATGGCGCTATGATAGGTGCATTGTGCGGGAAGCGCAACCCGCGCCAGGCCTCAGGGCGCATGTCCGGGCGTTCTGACGCACGCTAGCCGGTCTGGAGGTAACGCAATCGTCCTCGATTGCGTCCGGCGCGCAAGCCGTGCCGTCTCGACAGCCCCCGGCCCATGTCCGGCCGTTCTGACGCACGCTACCCGTCTGGAGGTAGCACAATCGTCCTCGATTGCGTGCGTCAGAACGCCCAGGCGCAGGCCGGAGGCTTACGCTACAGCCGTGCGCAGCGGCGCTTTGCCTGCGTGAGTGTAACGGGCTACAATGCGCTGGACATACGAGGTCACGTCACTGGGAGGACTTATGATCACCTTTCTCGAGCTATTCCCACCCGTCATTCAAGCCCTTTTCGGCACGCTGTTCACGTGGGGGATGACGGCCCTGGGCGCTGCCGGCGTCTTCCTGAAGAAGGACGTCGACCGCCGGCTCTTGGACACTATGCTGGGATTCGCCGGAGGCGTGATGATCGCGGCCAGTTTCTGGTCGTTACTAGCCCCGGCCATCGAGCTTTCGGCGGAAATGGCGCTGCCGGAGTGGTTGCCTGCCGCAGTCGGGTTCCTCCTAGGCGGCGGGTTCCTGCGCCTGTTGGACCGTGTCCTGCCCCATCTCCACGTTGGCGAGGACCATCCTGAGGGGTTGAAGACCACCTGGCGCCGGATCACGCTGCTGGTCATGGCGATCACACTGCACAATTTCCCCGAGGGGCTGGCCGTCGGCGTCGCATTTGGCGCGGCGGCCGCGGGCATCCCCTCGGCCTCGGTCGCCGGGGCACTTGCCCTCGCCCTGGGTATCGGGATCCAGAACTTCCCGGAGGGGCTGGCTGTCTCGATGCCGCTACGCACCACCAACATCTCGCCCCTCAAGAGCTTCTGGTTTGGGCAGTTGTCCGGCCTCGTCGAGCCTATCGCGGGCGTGCTGGGCGCCGCGGCCGTGCTGCTCTTCCGCCCGATCCTGCCCTTCGCACTGGCATTCGCTGCCGGCGCGATGATCTTTGTCGTGGTGGAGGATCTCGTCCCCGAGTCACACACCTCGGGCAATGTCCACCTGGCCACGATGGGCGTGATGCTCGGATTCGCCGTGATGATGATCCTGGACGTGGCGCTGGGTTAGGCGCCGTTGCCGGAGGCACGATGGCACAGAAGATTCTCGTTGTGGATGACGAATCGGAGATTGTCCGCGTCGTGCGGAGCTACCTCGAGAAGGCCGGCTACCTGGTCACGACCGCGGGCAACGGACGCGACGCACTCTTTGCGGCGCGCGAGGCGAAGCCGGATCTGGTCGTGCTCGATCTGCAGATGCCCCAGATGGACGGGCTTGAGTTCACGCGCCGCATTCGCGCCGATCAGCCCAACGTGGCCATCATCATGCTTACCGCCCGCGTTGAGGAGATGGATCGCATCCTGGGGCTGGAAATGGGCGCCGACGACTATATGACCAAGCCCTTCAGCCCCCGCGAGCTGGTGGCCCGCGTACGTGCCGTGTTGCGCAGAGCCCAGAGCGTGCAGCCCACCGCGGAGGTGCTGGAGCAGAAGGGCCTCGTGCTCGACAAGGGGCGCCGCGAGGTCCGCAAGCAAGGTGAGGTTGTCGACCTCACACCCACCGAGTTCGATCTTCTAGCGACGCTGATGAGCGCGCCCGGGCGTGCCTTCTCCAGGGCCGACCTGCTGGAGTCGGTCCAGGGCGTCGCCTTCGAAGCGTATGAGCGCACGATCGACGTCCACATCAAGAACCTGCGGCAGAAACTCGAAGAGGATCCGGCAGAGCCGGGCTACATCGGGACGGTGCGCGGGATCGGATACCGCTTCAACGATTGACATGAACCTCTACCAGAAGGGACTTCTGGCCTTCGGGGCCGTCATCCTGATCGCCGTCATCACCGTCGCCTTGATCACGGGCTACAGCACGGAGGCGGCATTCCGCCGCTATGCGGTGCTCTACAGCGGGCGCACCGCCATGACGGCGGAGGCGCTCATCGCCTATCACCAGACGCAGGGCGGATGGGCGGGCCTGCAGGAAGCGCTGCCCGAGCTGGCTCTGCCCAGAAGGGGCCGCGGGTACGGCAGCGGGATGGGGACATCCGCGGAGCAACCGCTCGGCTATCGGGTGGCGGACGCGCAGCAGTCGGTCATTGCAGACTCCGACGGGGTCCCGGAGGGCAGGCTCTCCGGCGCCGAGGTTGCCGCAGCGCTGCCGCTGACCGTTGCGGGCACCACGATCGGCTACCTGGTCCCTGACCAACACACGGGTGCGGTTACCCTTGACGCACCCGCCAACGCCTATCTCACACGGCTGCGCTGGGCGCTGGTCCTGGGCGGGGCGGCTGCAGCGATCGCAGCATTCCTGATCGCCGGTATCCTGACGCGCGGCATCGTCTCGCCCGTACGATCCCTGACACGGACGGCGGAGGTTATCGCGCAGGGGAAGCTTGACGCCCGCGCGGATGTGCAGGGCAACGATGAGATCGCACGGTTGGCCGTGACCTTCAATCAGATGGCTGCCAGCCTGGAGCAGGCGGAGGCGGCACGGCGCGCTCAGACGGCCGATATCGCGCACGAGCTTCGCAATCCGCTCGCCGTGCTGCAGAGCTCGCTGGAGGCGTTAGCGGATCAGGTCTACGACCCCACGCCCGAGAATATCGAGCCCGCGTTGGATCAGGTACGGACCCTCAATCGCCTGGTCGAGGACCTACGGACGCTAGCTTTGGCCGATGCGGGACGGCTCCGGCTCGACCTGCAGATGTTGGATCTTCGCGCAGCGGTTGCCCGGGCCGTCGATGCCCATCGCGACGCGCTGGCCGAGAAGGGTATCGAGATCATCGGGCCTTCGGCGGGCGCAGCATTGCCACCGTTGTACGCCGACTACACACGCCTGGCGCAGGTGCTGAACAACATCCTCGGCAACGCGGTACGGCATCTCCCAGAGGGGTGTACGGTGCGGGTAACCCTTGTGGCTGAGGAGGGCGGCGCGACCGCCTGTTTCGCGGACAATGGCCCCGGCCTCCCGGAGGAGGATCTACCGCGGCTGTTCGACCGTTTCTGGCGCCGCGAACCCTCGCGCAGCCGCGATTCCGGTGGTTCAGGTCTGGGGTTGGCCATCGCCCAGCAGATCATTCAGGCCCACGGCGGGCGCATCTGGGCCGGCCCTACGCCGGGGGGCGGGTTGACCGTCTGCTTCTGGCTGCCGGCCGCTTAGTCCACACGCCGTCACATCCGGGCGTCTGCCGCGCCCGACTCCTGAAATAGCCTTCACCCAACGCACATTATCCCTTCATCACTCCTTCACCAGCCCCTGATATCCTACCTGCGAGATTAACTTATGGGCGCGCCCTTGCGCGCGACGCAGGAGGAGACAGATGAACAAAACCACACTCAACTACTGGCTTGACCTTGTGATTGGCCTGGCGTTTATCCTTGCCGCAGCGACAGGGATCGCCTTTCTCTTTATGGGCTCGGGTGGCTACCAGGGAGGCCGGAACGC
>JAFGNI010000715.1 GCA_016927095.1 Anaerolineae bacterium
CTCGGGAGGGCATCATCGTTACCCCTAACGCAATGGATGACATCCAGGTCGGCGCCACGATCTACCGCAACCACGACCACGCCTTCTTGGCAGATGTTCAGCAGCAGGCGCCTGTCCGGACCATCGGTGTCCTCTTCACGCTGAGCCAGACTGGGGACGGCGTAGAGCTTACTGCCGAAGATGAGGACGGCAATCGTGCGACAATCACTCTGAAGCAGAACAATGCCGCAGCTCACAAGCCAGACAAAGCCACCGAGACGGCCCGCCGTCAGCTGGCGAAGACTGGCGGCACACCCTTCCACTGCGAGGGCGTCGTGCTTGGTTGGGACCAGCCGCTCTTCCTCCCCTTCTCGACGTTGAACGAGCTGCGCCGGGACGTCTTGGATCGCCTCGCCGAGACGCGTGCCGCAAATCGACCGATGATCGAAGCTTCTATTGAGCCGAATAGCGCGCCCTATCCAGAGCCGTCACTCACCTTCCACGGTAATGTCCTTAACGCTCAGGCGCGAGCCTTCTACCGCCGCCACGGTGTCACCGACATCGAACCCGCGGCTGAATCGGGCCTCGATCTCAGCGGTCGTACGGTCATGACGACACGCTACTGCATCAGGGAAGAACTCGGCTGGTGTCCTAGACAGGGCAATCCTGGACGTCCCAACGGGCCGCTCTTCTTGATCGATGAAGGCGGGCATCGCTATGAAGTCCATTTCCATTGCGACCAGGCGCCCGACGGTTGCGGGATGGACATCTCTTTCTGAAGCCCGCCCTTGGGCGGTTGCCCGCCGAGGATCACTGCTGGAACCAGACCCGGCTCAGGATGGGCTTCTGGACAGAGCGGTCCGGTCAATCGCCGCACGACTGTTGGCGGACTGAGCTGCCGTTAACGGGGAATGTGGCTATGCAAGACTCAACACCCCAGCTAGAACAGCGCCTGCGGACGGTCTCGGACATCCAGAAGCGTATGGCGGACCTACATCCCTGCCTGGCCCTGCGTTATCCGGTCGCGGTTGCGACGGGTCGCACGCTGCACATCTACGAGGCAGAGGAGCCCACGGGAAGCTATCGCTTCAGCAAGACTGACGACCTGCCGATGGCTGTGCCGCCAGGTGTGCGCGCGGCCTTCCCACTGGACGCGCTGGCAGGCAGGCCCGCCTGTGTGATCACAGCCGACGCCTTCGATACGGCCGAAGGGCGGGTCGAGATCTTCCACGAGTTTGTCCACTGCTATCAGTGGGAAGGCTGTGAACCTCAGCTTCGGGAGACCTTGACGCTGGCTAAACAAGCTGCGGCGTCAGGCGGCCCTATGTGGGAGATCGCCTACCCCTTCCCCCATGACATGGGCGTCGCCAGGACCTACCGGCAGTGGATGACGGTTGTCGAAGGGCGGGGCATCGGACTCAGCCGCTCCCCTCGCATCGGGTTCCGCGAGCAGATCTCGGAGCTCGACTGGGAATACGCAACGTGGCAGGAATGGAAAGAGGGATTCGCGCGCTGGGTCGAGAACCGCATCCGAAACCGGCTGGGGTTGCCCCAGAACCGGAACGGACGTGATGGTGACTTCTCGCGCGTCACCTTCTACGCGGGAGGTGCAGCGCTCATCGCACAGCTGGTGGAGCAGAGCCCAACGTTGGCCGAAAACCTAGAAGCGCTCTTCGAGGCGATCAGGGCATGCGGTGAGCCTTGACTAAGTCGCAGCCCTAGCTGCCCCCCAACCCGGGCTGGACCCTGGCTACAGTCCAACACGAGTCGCAGCCCAACGGTCCCTAATCCACTGTTTCGTGGAGCGAGTCCAACAAGCCGGCAAGATCTGAAGACAGAGGCGCCACGAAGGTCATCCGCTCATTCGTGCTCGGGTGGGCAATCTCCAGGCTCTTGGCGTGGAGGAACTGGCGAGGCGCCAGCGCGGCGACCGCAGCAGAGCCATAGGTTTCGTCCCCCACGATCGTATACCCCATCCACGAGAAGTGGACACGTATCTGATGGGTCCGACCTGTTAGGAGATGGACATCCACGAGGGTGTAGGTGCGACCTCCGTCATCGCGGTAGCGCCCTATCACACGCCACCGTGTGCGGGCCATCTTGCCACCGCCCCGGACCGCCATACGCTTGCGGTGACGTCGGTCGCGCCCGATAGGCGCCTCAATCAAGCCCTCCGCCTGGGGAATCTGGCCTACCACCAGCGCGACGTAATGCTTCTCCACGGTCCGCCGTTTGAACTGCCGTTGCAGATGGCGCAGCGCCTGGTCGTGCTTGGCGACAATGATCACACCCGACGTGTCACGGTCCAGTCGATGGACAATGCCGGGCCGAAGCTCCCCCCCTACCCCGGCAAGGTCAGGGCTGTGCGCTAGGACTGCGTTCACCAAGGTCCCTTGGGGCTGCCCCGCTCCGGGGTGAACCACCATGCCGGCCGCCTTGTTCACGACAACGATGTCAGCATCTTCATAGAGAATGTCCAGGGGGATAGCTTGCGGAGCAATCGAGACGGTCTGCGGCGGCGGCACAGACACGACAATAGCATCGCCAGCCTGCACCCGATCTGATGCGCCCACCGGCTTGCCGTTGACGGTGACCGAGCCTGCGTCAATGAGCCGCTGCACGGCTGTTCGCGAGAGGGCCTCTAGCGCATCAGCCACATACCGGTCCACCCTTTCACCCCCCACGGAGACCACAAGCTCATACCTGCGCTCGCTATCGGCCATCGGCGCATCTCCTTCCCTCGCTTCGTGGGCAGTCTATGAGTGGGCTCCCACCGCAAAGCAGCGGGCCAAGACAGATATCTTGGCCCACGTGTTACCGCATCTGGTTGGCATCGAACGTCGGTGCCAGATGGTCGCTCTTACTTCGGTGGATGGATATACATCCCCACGCGCTTGACGCTATCACCGGAGATGACCACAACCGTCCCCACGATAACGCAGTCGCGCCGCGTCGACGTCACCTCAAAGGTAGCTGCGCCGCGCACGTTGGCCACCCGAATGTCCGACTCATCGTTCCAGGCGTAGGTATAGACACAATCCCCGCCCCGACCCTCAGCGTAGATCCGTACCTTCCACCCCTCAGGTGTCGTCTCCGTTCCAACGATGAAGTCCCGGTCCAGGGGCCACGCATCAACCGTCAGCGGGCCGCCGGCGCATGTGGGCAGCGCGGGTGTGGGTTCCGGCGTGGCGGTCTGTGAAGCCGCCGGATTGTGAACTGCCGGAGCACCGCCGTCAAGCACAGTCGTCACCGCAGGAGCAGTCTCTGGCGCATGCGTCGGGGTTGGGCCAGGTGGACTGACAGAGGATGCGGCCAGTTCGCCTGGGCGTGAAGAGCCGGTCATCACAGAGACTGAAGGTCCAGAGGGTTCGTTCGGCTCAGTCTCCAGCACAGCCTCGGTCGGTGCGACCCACTGCTGATCTGCCTCGTTGTAGATCCAGACGCCCACGTCACACAGTGCGGCGTCCTGCTCATCGAGACACGAGGCCACCACCGATGTCGGTGCCATATCAGGGACCAGCGGCCCACCTTCGGGAGTGACGTTCTCATCTCCGAAAGCGTAGACATCGCTGCGACTAGCAGCTGCTATCCAGATTGGCCCGCGGATACCGCCGTTTTGTCTCACGGCAAAGACCGCCGTCCAACCCTTCATGAGACCGTAGCGGAGCGCTACGGCATGAGCGTAGTCGCGCAGGATCGTCGTGGCAAACCTCTTCGGCCCACGGTACATAACCTGCTCCCAGCCACCATTGTAGGCTGCTAGCGCGTTGAAGATGTCACCCTTCCCCTGGCGAATAACGGTCGCCAGCGTGCGGGTGCCCCAAAACAGGTTGGTGCCGGGGTCCAAAAGAACCTCGCGCGTCGGACGCCAACTGAAGCCGGCCTCCTTGGGCATCACCTGCATCAGCCCGACAGCGCCCACCGGCCCGACAGCATTGGGATCGCCACGCGACTCCATCCAGACGAGCGAAGCGAGGAAATCCGGATCTAGGTCTCTGCGGTCTGCCTCCAGTAGGATGAGGTCCGACCAACGCTGAACCTTCCGGTGCCAGTAGCTCGATAGGGCAGAAGATGTCGTGCTGTGCGCTGCCGAGGGATAGGAGCCCACAGCTTCCGCGGCAGCCAATGTTCGGTTGCGCGTGGATGGGGCAACCGTCAGCAGCCCGATGACCGCTGTCAGAGTCGCAACGAAGACGAGCCGCTTCATCACGTGCACCACCTCACTGAGTAGAACTCTCCCCACAAACGCGACATCCGAGGCGCTGGCGCAGGGAACAGACCCTGACCCAGTCCAGCACAAGACGAGACTATAGGCAAATTCGATGGTATGTCAAGTTCCAGACAACGAAGTATGCAGATCGAGACAAGTCTTCCTCTAACCAATTACAGACGAACTTGCTACCCAGGCCCGAGGCAGCCGGTTCGACTAGAGTCGAGGCAGGACGACGCCCTGTTGCCCCTGATACTTGCCTTTCTTGTCGGCGTAACTCACCTCGCAGGGAGCATCTCCTTCGAAGAACAACACCTGCGCGATGCCTTCGTTGGCATAGATCTTGGCTGGCAGTGGGGTGGTGTTGCTGATCTCGATTGTAATATAGCCGTGCCACCCAGGTTCCAGCGGGGTGAAGTTCGTCACAATTCCACATCGGGCATATGTGGACTTGCCCAGCACTGCCCCAAGCACGTTGCGCGGCATACGCATATACTCAAGGCTCCTCGCCAGCGCGAATGAGTTCGGCGGAATGATGCAGACGTCTCCACGGAAATCAACCATGGCATGTGTGGAAAGGTGCTTCGGGTCCACCAGCGCCATATCCCCCATACCGGGGGTGAAAACCTTGAATTCGTCAGCGACCCTGATGTCATAGCCGTAGGACGACAACCCGTAGGAGATGACACCGTTTCTTACTTGCCCATCAACGAAAGGATCGATCATCTGCGCTTGCTTTGCCAGCTCACGGATCCAGGTGTCAGGTTTGAGGCCCATGGAGTCTCCTTGTGCGTGTCATCGGTGTTACATCTGGTCCGGCGCGTTCATACCCATCAGATGCAGGACTCGGGCCAGCACAGACTTCGCGGTCCGAGCCAGCATCAGCCTAGCAGCAGTCAAGTCTGCCTCATCCGGTACCTCTGAGACAATTCTGCAGTCGCGATAGAACGCGTGGAATAGCGAAGCTAGTTCGGTAGCATAGGTGGTCAGGTGATGCGGGGCTAGATTCGCGGCTGCCAACGTGATGAGCTCCGGGAATAGCAGCATCTTGCGGATGAGGGCAAGCTCACTCGGATGCGTCAGTAGACTGGGGTCCCCTGTCGTCTCCACGTCCCAGCCCTGTTCGGTCGCGTGGCGCAACACGCCAGCGATGCGTGTGTGCGCATACTGGACGTAGTAGACCGGGTTGCGATCCGATCGCTCGACAGCCAGGTCGAGATCAAACTCCAGCGTGACATCAACCGTGCGCGTCAGCATCATGTAGCGGATTGGGTCCGGACCCACTTCATCGAGGAGCTCGCGCAGCGTCACAAACTCGCCGGAGCTCTTTGACATCCGGACCTCCTCACCTCCCCGCATCAAAGTCACCATCTGGTATAGGATTAGGACGAGCCGGTCTGGATCCAGGCCCAGAGCTTTGGCAGCAGCCTGCACCCGCGGTACATCGCCATGGTGATCGGCCCCCCAGACATAAATCGCCTTATCGTACCCCCTGACCTCGAGCTTGTTCCACAAATAGGGGATGTCTGAGGCCAAATAGGTAGGCCGGTCTTCAGAATTGGGAATCACCTGGGGCGACCTGATCAAGACAGCATCTTTCTCCAAATCGGGATGCCGAAACCACGTTGCGCCATCATACTTGATGACGTAGCCTGACGCGGTCAGCCGGTCCATCATCTCGTCAAATAACCCCGACTCATAGAGCGATCGCTCACTAAACCAGCTGTCGAAGTGCACATTCAACAACGCAAGATCAGCCTCCACGCCCTCAAGGATCCGGCCGATGCCCCACTGCCCCAGCTCCCGGACGGCAACCTCGTATCGTCTGTCGAGAAAGGCCCGACCATAGGCATCCTTGGCCTCCCTGGCTAAGTCCGTCACGTAGCTGCCCGGATAGCCCTGTTCCGGAAACGGGACGTCAACGCCAAACAGCCCGGCATAGCGCGACAGAATGCTGCCCCCAAAATGCCGTACCTTGGACCCAGCATCATTAACATAGTACTCGCGGTCTACGTCGTAGCCGGCTGCCTCCAGGATAGAAGCCAATGCGTCGCCAATCACGGCATTGCGGGCGGACGCAATCGTGATCGGCCCCGTCGGGTTCGCGCTCACAAACTCCACCTGCACGCGGGACCCTGCTCCCACCGGCACATTGCCCCACGCTTCGCCAGTGGAGAGCATCGTCGGCACCTGAGCTGTTACCCACCCGTCGTCCAGCGTGAAATTGACGAAGCCCGGCGGTGCAACCTCCACCCGCGCCACAAAGGGCACCACCGGCACATGCTTGGCGACAACCTGAGCGATCTGGATCGGTGCGCGGTGCAGGACTCGAGCCAACCCCAGACACACGGGCGAGCCGTAGTCGCCGTGAGCGGC